>JACCUV010000075.1 GCA_013698495.1 Chloroflexia bacterium | reverse complement strand
GATTGCCGCCATTCGCGCCCTGACCAGGCGGCGAAATGACACCCATGTACTGGCCCTGTGTGAGCACGTCGCCTTCCTGGATGCTCGGGTCGAAATTGGCGTGGAACATGGCATAGGCGAGACCGTTGCCCATGTAAATGGACATGCCGCCGGTAGCTTCGTCGATCCACCGCACGGTGCCCGTCACTGGAGCGTAGATCGGTTGGTCCGCCGTCGCGCCATCCGACCGTTTGAGATCGAGTGAGTAGTAATACTGCCAGTGCTGGGTGCGGTTTTGGTGGCTGCTGCCGTTGTAGCCTTGCGAAATGAACCACTCGCCACCGGCGACGGGCCAGGCGATGAGGTCGTTGGTAGCGGCGGGCGCGGCGGGCGCGGCGGGCGCTTCCGGCGGCGATTCCGAAAGGAACTCCGATGCAATCCAGCCTGCTCCGGCCGTGGTGGAGACCCGAGAGAAGCCGTTTTCGGACTCACCGGCAAACGCGATTTCAGTTCCGGAAGCGATCACCACGATGGCGGCGGCAGCCTGGCTCGGACTCGAGCGCAGGTTCACATTGGCGTTCGCGAACCGTGCTTCAGTCGCGGCCGGAACCTCAACTTCAACGGCCGCTGGCGCTTCCGGAACACTTTGCGCCTGCGCATCGGGGACGTCCGGCGCCGTCGCGCCAATGAATTGGGCCGAGACCCAACCTGCGCCGCTCGGGGCCATGACCTCGACGAATTCGCCCTCCTGACCGCCGGTCATTTCGAGCTGGACGCCAGGTTCCATGATCGCGATCGAGTCGAAACTCGTGGCGGGTCCGGATCGCAGGTGGACCTCGTTCAGCGTGAAACGTGCGCCGGATGCGACCGGGGCCCCTGGCGCCGGCTGTTCCACCTGGACGGGTTGGTCCGGGACCGAGGCATCAATGAACTGAGCGAAAACCCAACCCTCGCCGAACGGCGACATGACCTCGACGAATCCGTCTTCCTCGGTTCCGGTCATCTCGAGCTGGACGCCCACTTGCATCGTGGCGAGCGAACTGAAGCTCGTGCCGGGTCCGGACCGCAGGTGCACCGATTCGATTGTGTAGCGCGTGCCCTGCACCGACGTTCCGAAGTCGAGGAACTCCGCAAAGACCCAGCCATCGCCGACGTTGGCCGAAACCGAGTTCCAGCCATCGCGACTGGCGCCGGTCAGGGTCACCGTTTCGCCAGGCGCCAGCGTCGCGATCGAGGCATCGGCGGTGCTTGGTCCAAGGCGCAGGAACACCGGATCGGTGGCGGTGGCGGTTCCACTGACGACGCCAGAGCTGCCGGAGCCGACGTGTGCCACCTCGACGGCGACGAGGAAGGCGGAATCCATGTAGCCAGTTTGCCCGCCAACGTTCACCTGGTACCAAATGCCGCCATCGTCGGCGGGGTGAGGACCGTCGACGATTGCAACGGCGGTTCCTTCCGGAAATCGGGCGATTTCGCTATCCAGCGGGCTCGGTCCGGAGCGCAGCCGAACATTTTCGCCACCGGCATTGGCGATCTCGTTGCTTTGCTCGTGACCATCGTGAGCCCCCACCTGGGCGGGCGCCATCACGCTCACCGCCAGTAGTGCGGCGAACAAGAAACCAGTCAGGCGTGCCGGGCACACCCGCGTGCGGAGCGTTTTCATGCCTTCCCCCTGCAGAACGCAACTCGCGACCACCCCGAAAGGCGCCAGCCCGCGAGGGCGACGTCCTGCCTCTTTGCCCTGACCCGAACGTTTGAGCCGCGGTACGTTGAGCACGCACCGCCGTTCGACCAAAGCGCTCGTAAACGGATTCCGACCGAACGGAATCCGGCGATACAAACTGCCGAAAAACACACTCCAGCAGCGTCAGGTTCGGATGGCGTGGAGGCTCCGTATGTTGCGGCGAAATCCAGTTGGCGATTTGCGTCCATCCACGCATCGCCGTTCCGGCAAGCAAGCCCGACATCGATTGTCAGTGCTGGCCGTTCACTTCTGCCAGATGTACGAACGGCTTTGTTGTCCGTGATTGTTCCATCCAGTCAGCGTGTGACGGCTGGGCCACCAATTTAACTAGGGTTGCGGACCCTGTGTCCGCCCGCAGGTTGGTTGGCGGAAATGGCCATTGGACGATCCAGCGTGAACTGCTCCCCTCATTCACGTCTTCGTTCCGACGAAGGGGGACATCCCCCGGCGCACCCGATGTAAGGCGAATACCGCTTCGGTATCCAGCGGGGCCGGGATTCCTCGCAGCAGACTCGTAATGACGGTTTGGGAGCGGGAAAGCTCGGCGAAACGACAGAGACACGTTTTCTTGACGACCTATGAATCCGCCAAAAGCTCGCGCATTGCTGAAAGGTACGCGGAGGCGATCGCCGCCCGATCGACATGCCTGCCGCCTTCAACCACTTGATGGCCGCCTACCCAGACGCGATCGACCGCGACACCCCTGGCGAAGATCCAGGCGTCGAGGATGCCATCGCCGTCTTCCCCCTCCCATAGGTCGGTGGCGAGCGCGACAAGATCGGCTGGGGCGCCGATCGCGATACCGGCGTCCGCGACGCCAAGCGCTTGCAGCCCACCTCGATACGCCGACTCGAAGAGCGCCCGTCCTGTCGCGCCGCCACCTGACAACACGTTTCGCTGGCGTAATCGCAATCGCTGGGCATACTCCAGTTGCCGCAACTCCTCGATTACGCTAATACGTACATTCGAATCGGTTCCAATCCCAAGCTGGCCGCCACCGTCCACGAACTCGCGGGCGGGGAAGATGCCGTCGCCAAGATTCGCTTCGGTGATCGGGCACAACCCGGAAACGGCTCCAGTGGCGGCGAGGCGTCGGGTTTCACGATCCGTCATGTGTGTGGCGTGGATCAGACACCACCGATTGTTCAGGTCTGCGCGGTCGAGCAGCCACGCGACCGGTCGCTTTCCGGACCAGGCAAGGCAATCGTCGACTTCCTTATCCTGCTCGGCGGCGTGGATGTGGATCGGACCCTGGGGCAGGAGCGCGATGACCTCCGCCAGTTCGTCTGGCGTGACGGCCCGCAAGCTGTGCGGGGCCACACCGAGCACGGCGCCATTGAGCGCGGCGATCGCGTTCCTGCTCGCCGCGAGCAGCTTTTCGAACCCGGCCAGATTCGAGATGAACCGTCGCTGCTCGGCGAGATGAGGCTGTCCGCCGAAGTTGGCATGAGCGTAGAAAACTGGCAGCAGGGTGAGCCGCAAGCTGGTTCGCGCGCTTGCCGCCGCGATCCGCGACGCCATTTCCGCGATGTTGGCATAAGGCGAACCGTCCCGCTCGTGGTGCAGGTAGTGAAACTCTCCGACCCGGGTGAACCCCGCTTCCAGCATCTCGACATATGCCTGGCTGGCGACTGCCTCCATCTGGTCGGGCGTCATCGACAGGGCGAAGCGATACATGACTTCGCGCCACGTCCAGAACGTGTCCGCCGCCGGTCCCGCAACTTCGGCCAAACCCGCCATACCGCGCTGGAAGGCGTGGCTGTGCAGGTTTGACGTGCCTGGCACGAGGACGCGATGAGGCAGATCGGCAGGCTGGGGCGCGGCTCCGGATTCGAGCGAGGCGATCCGGCCGTCGACGATCTCGATCCGGACGTCGGATTTCCAGCCATCGGGCAGCAGCGCCTGCCGGGCGTGAATCGCGTTCAAGGGCACCCCTCCTCGTACCAGCGACGATGCGTTGCGGAAGCCCATGCTCCGTGCTACACAGGTGTATACGTTAGCAGGAAAGGCGCACAGCGGACGCTCATGACGATTTCTGACGATCGCCAACCCGACACACTACGCGTCTGGCGAAATGCGCGGCTAGTCACGCTCGCCACCGATCAACCTGGCCATGGCATCGTCGAGCGCGGCGCGGTCGTGGCGCGCGATGGGCGGATTGTGTTCGCCGGTCCCGAGGCGGAGCTTCCCGCCACACTCGTGAACAGAGCGGACGTCACAGATTGCGGAGGGCGGCTGGTCACGCCCGGCCTGATCGACTGCCACTCCCATCTCGTGTACGCCGGGGACCGCGCCCACGAGTTCGAGCTACGGCTGGCGGGTGCTACCTACGAAGAAGTTGCGCGGGCCGGCGGCGGCATCGTTTCCACCGTCAAGGCCGTGCGCGCCGCCAGCGAGACCGACCTCCTGGAGCAGACCCTGCCCCGACTCGACGCCCTGATCGCCGAGGGAGTGACGACGATCGAGGTGAAATCCGGATACGGTCTCGACCTTGAAAACGAGCGGAAGTCGCTGCGCGTCGCCCGCCAGCTCGGCAGCGAGCGGCCGGTTTCGGTGACCTCGAGCTTTCTCGGCGCCCACACAGTTCCGCCAGAGTATCGCGATGACAAGGACGGCTACATTGACCTCGTCGTCAACGAGATGTTGCCCGCAATTGCCGCCGAAGGACTGGCCGACGCCGTTGACGGTTTCGCCGAGAGAATCGCGTTCTCAACTGAACAGATCGAGCGCGTCTTCCGCGCCGCCCAAGCGCTGAACCTGCCAGTGAAACTCCACGCCGACCAGCTTTCGGATACGAATAGCGCGGCGCTCGCCGCCCGCTATGGCGCGCTCTCAGCCGATCACCTCGAGTACACATCCAAGTCAGGAGCCAAGGCGATGGCCGAGGCCGGAACCGTGGCGGTCATGCTGCCGGGCGCCTTCTACTTCATTCGCGAGACGCGGAAACCGCCGATCGACGCCTTTCGCCAACACGGCGTGCCGATGGCTGTAGCGACCGACTCCAATCCTGGCACATCACCGCTGACCTCGATCCTGCTGGCAATGAACATGGCCGCCACCCTGTTCGGACTGACTGTCGACGAGTGCATCGCGGGCGCCACGCGCCACGCAGCCCGCGCGCTCGGATTGGGTGACGCGACGGGCACGCTCGAACCTGGAAAATGGGCCGATCTCGCGATTTGGGATGTCGAACAAGCGGCCGAGCTGGTCTACCGCATGGGTTTCAATCCGCTGCACCAGCGGGTCTGGAGGGGTCAGTGACGTCCACTGTCCTGAACCCGGGCGCAGTGACGCTTGCCGATTGGCGGGCCATTTACCGCGGCGCGTCGATCACGGTCGACCCATCGGCGAGGCCAGCGATCGAGTCCAGCGCCGCCGCTGTCGACCGGATCGTCGCCACGGGCGAGCCTGTCTACGGTATCAACACCGGCTTCGGGAAACTGGCGAGTGTCCGGATCGATGCCAGCGAGCTTGTCACGCTCCAACGTAATATCGTACTTTCCCATGCGGCCGGAGTCGGTGAACCAACACCCGCCGCCATTGTCCGCCTGATGATGGCGCTGAAGGCGGCGAGCCTCGCCCAGGGCGCCTCGGGAGTTCGCCTGGCGACGATCGAGACGCTGGAGGCGATGATAGAACGTGACATAACACCTTTGATTCCATCGCAGGGCTCGGTCGGCGCATCGGGCGATCTCGCGCCGTTGGCGCACATGGCGGCGGCGATGATCGGAGTGGGGGAGGCGTTTAGATCAGGGGTTCGCGTTCAGGCCGCCGAAGCGCTTGAGTCGGTCGGTTTGGGGCCGCTCACGCTCGGACCCAAGGAAGGGCTGGCCCTGCTCAACGGGACCCAATTCTCGACCGCGCACGCCCTGACCGCTTTGTTCGGGGCCGAAACCTTGTTCCAGTCGGCGCTGATTGCCGGCGCGATGTCGACCGATGCCGCGCGCGGTTCCGATGGCCCGTTCGATTCCCGGCTTCACCTGCTGCGACGGCATCGCGGCCAAATCGAAACGGCGGCGTCGCTGCGCGAACTGATGGCGGGCAGCGCGATCAGGGAGTCGCACAAGATCGGCGATCCGCGCGTCCAGGATCCCTACTGCTTGCGCTGCCAGCCCCAGGTGATGGGCGCGGTGCTGGACGTCATGCGGCAGGCGGCGACCACTCTGGCGACCGAAGCGAATGGCGTGACCGACAACCCGCTGATTTTCTCCGACGACGATGAGGCGATCTCCGGCGGCAATTTCCACGCCGAAGCGGTCGCTTTTGCCGCCGACATGCTGGC
>JACCUV010000074.1 GCA_013698495.1 Chloroflexia bacterium | reverse complement strand
GCGCAACCGCACCCGATCGAGCATCCGATCCGGATCGTTGACCGCGAACCGAACAGGGAATGGAGGATTGTCGCTCGTCTCTCCTTTGCCTGGTGGGCGCGATGAGGCGGGCGCCTGGCGCCCGCCTTCGCTGGTTAATCACGTTCGGGCACGCGTTCGAGGCGGCGGCCAAACTCCTCAGACGTCGCGCCGGTTGAGGACGAAGGCCGCGGTTGCCAGCAATCCGACAACCCAAATCGCGACGACCATGATTGCGGGCGTCTGACTCAGGTACTGTGCGCTGCCGGCCTTTGTTATGCCGGACAAGGTATTTGCGGCGACGTCCGGGAGATAGCGCAGCACGTTCTCCCTCACCCAGTCAGGAAGAATTGGATCGAGCATCCAGGGCAGCCACAGAAAGCCGATCGAGACCGTGATCGCGCTGGCGGCGCCGCGGAGAAGCCAGGCGATCGCGAACGGGATCAGCGCGTAGTTGAGGACCTGCGTGAGGATGATGCTGATCAGCGGACCGTACGTACCGCTGTCGGCGACGCTGGCCGTTTCGAGACCGTAGTACTCGAAGATCGGTTGGCTGACCAGGAACATTCCGGGGATGGTGATGGTGGTGATCGCCAACCCGAGCATTGTCACGACGGCGAGCTTGGCGGCAAACACCTGATGGCGCCGGGGGTTGACGATGAAGGTCGTGCGCATCATGCGAGAGCTGTACTCCGAGGTGACAGCTGTTACGCCGAGCACAATCAGCAGAATACAGCCGAACAGTGAGCCGCTATTGGTGGTGAGAACCGGGTCGAACTGCGCCCGGACAGTGTCGTTCCAGCTCTCGTGTGTCAGTCCCGAGGTGAGTGCGATCAACGCCGAGAACCCGATCGAGAGTCCGATCCCGAGCGAGACGATGATCCAGGTCGCTCGAATCGAACGGAGCTTGGTCCATTCCGATTGCAGCGTCGCTCCGAAACCGGGCTCCGTGGCTGTGTTCGAGGTCATGCCAATAGTTGATACGGTTGTTGCGATCATGTTGCCGAGTCCTTTCTCCCGCGAACCCGCGGGTCATTTCCTAAGCGAATGCAATGTCAGTGGTCGGACCGCGATCGGCCCGGAACTCGACGCTGTCGTGGGTCAGTTCCATAAAGGCGGCCTCCAGGCTCGCCCGTTGGGTCGAGAGTTCGTTCAAGGGAATGCCCTGCTCGAAGGCGATCGCTCCGATCGTGGGGGCGTCCAGTCCAGTGACGGTCAACTCGTTTGGCGTGCCATTCGTGACCAGGGCGCCTTTCGCCTCCAAATGGGGAACGAGGTCGTGCGACCGAGGTGAGACGATCTTGACGTGGCTGTGTGCGCTGCGCTGCATGAATTCCGACATCGAGACGTCCGCGACCAGGCGCCCCCGCCCGATCACCAGCACGTGGTCGGCGGTCTGTTCCATCTCGCTCATCATGTGGCTCGAGATGAAGACTGTTCGGCCCTCGGCGGCGAAGCGCCGCATCAGCGTTCGAACCCACTGGATGCCTTCGGGGTCGAGTCCGTTCACCGGCTCGTCGAAGAGCAAAACGGGCGGATCGCCCAGCAGGGCCGAGGCGATACCCAGCCGCTGGTGCATGCCGAGCGAGAACCCGCCGACCTTCTTCTCCGCCACCTCGGTCAGACCGACCATGTCGAGCACGTCGCCAACCCGGTTCCGGGGCAGGCCTCCCGCTTGGGCCTGCCAGAGCAGGTGGTGGTAGGCCGAGCGTCCGCCGTGGACCGCGGACGGGTCGATCAACGCGCCAATCTCCCGCATCGGCGCCCGCTTGTCGCGGTACGCATGGCCGTTGACGGTCACTGTGCCTTCAGTCGCCTTGTCCAGGCCGAGGATGAGCCGCATCGACGTCGTCTTGCCGGCGCCGTTGGGACCGAGAAACCCGGTCACGATTCCGGGCTTCACCTCGAATGTCAGCCCGTCCACGGCGGCCGTGGTCCCGTAGCGCTTCGTCAAACCTGTTGCCGTTATCATTCCGTGTCCTTTCGATGATTCGCATGCAGTCCGTAGTTCAAAGAGTCCCGCGTTGGGGGTATAGGCAGCGTTCCCTTCTAACGAACCTTTGTCGATGTGTTACCGGACGGATCGCGCATTTTCGTGTGTGGGGTCGACGCGCATGATTGAGAGCAGCGGGAGACCGAGGTCCCGAACTTTGCGAAGCAAGCCATGCAACGCCGCCTGATCGACCACCGGGCCGGTCAGGAGCGAGTCGCCGTTGTCTTCGGGAGTGATCGCCAAGCCCTCGAACCAGTCCGACCATCGAGGACCGAGATGGCCTTTGATCCGGATTTCATAGACGTTCCGCTGGCACGCATCTGATCCTGGGTTCGGTTTGTTCGACATTGTTGGCGCCTGTTCTGGACGATCGCTTTGGTCAATACCGTTCGATGACCATGAAGACAGAATAGCGACGGCACGGTATTGCCGTGCAGACACGAAAGAACTGTTTTTTGGGATGGGGCCATGATGGGAAGAGGTACTAAAGTATTGGTTGAAAGGTTGTGGAGTGCGGAATAGGAACGTCGTCGTTCCCGGTGCACGTCATGTCGAGCGCAGTCGAGACATCTCCTGCGCGCGCGCAACCGACGAACTCGGCGCCTCCCTCTATGGCTCACAAGCATCCGCTGACGCGGACCGGCTTCGCCGTATCCAGCGGGGCCGGGATTCTTCCTTCGTCAGAATGATGGTTGGGGAATGTGTGAGCCTGCCCTGGACGCTGTACAGAGCCTGGTGGTTGGGGCATTGTCGGGTGGGAGAAGGAATCTATTCAGCCAACTGGTCGGCAGGCGGACTGACTACAGCAAGCTCAGGCCGCGGGCACGCGCCACTGCTTCGGTGCGCCGCTGGACTCCCAGTTTGCCGAAGATGACTCGATTGTGCCCTTTGACCGTACTCAGGGCGAGGTAGAGCCGCTCGCCGATCTCGTGATTCGAGAGCCCCTGGGCAATCAACCGCAGGACCTCCAGCTCGCGTGGACTCAATGGCTCGATCAGCGACTGGGCGGGGCTGGCAGGGTCAGGCTGACGCTCGCCCGCAGGCGCTTCGGCCTCGATTGCGGCCAGGAGCCTCCGGGTGTAGTCGGGCATGATCCCTTGGGCGGCCGCTTCGGCCAACAGATGCGCCATCGGCGCCCCTTCATCGACAAAGAGCCGGATGTAACCGCCAGGTTTGGCAAGCGCAAGAGCCTCGCTCAGGAGTTGCAAGGCCTTATCCTGTTCGTCGTGCGCATGGTGGACAACCGCTTGAAACACCATAACTTTGAGTCGTTCATCCTCCCACCCCTTTTCCTTTAGCTGTTGGCTCAGTGATCCCAGAACGGCAAGTGCGGTGTTCGTGTCTCCTTGGGCAAGGCGGACCCGAGCCAGGCTGAGGGGGAGGTCGTGTGTCTGCGCCAATTCCGCGGCTTCGTCTACATGGCCGTTGCGAAGCTGCACCACGACCTGCGCGGCGATGACCTCGGGCGTCCGAAACCAGAAATTTCTTTGATGAACTGTCTGTTCAGTCTGGGCTAACGAAGCGGTCGCACCGGTCACATTGCCTTGGGCGAGTTGCAGGTGGGCGAGAAACAGCTCGCTGGAAACGACACTGGCGATGTCGATCTGGCGCGCCAGTTGGACGCTTTGCTGTCCGTGCTGTTGAGCGGCATCCAGGTCGTTCCATTGGTAGCTGATGCGGGCCAGGCCAACATGCGCTTCGCAGGCTACCGGTCCAGGCGGCTCGCCGATCAATTGCAGGGCGCGCTGGTAGGTCTCGGCGGCCAGATAGAGCTGGTTATCGATTTCCTGTACGTTGCCCAGGCAGGTTGTCGCCAGGATGTTGACGTGGATGTTTCCAGACGACTCGCTGGCCGAGATTGCTTCGGCAAAAGCTTGGCGCGCCAAGGATCGGTTTCCTTGATACAGGTAGGCCAGACCCAGCTTCCATATAGCGGAAGCGCGAGCAGAGAGGTTGTCGGGGTGCAGATACTCGAGGGCACGGCGTGACTGGACGATGATGGTTTCCATTTGACGCGGATCGGCGGCCAACAGGGCCACCAAACTCCTGAGGGACGCAATGCGCCCGATCAGGTCTCGCGTCCGATCGTCTGGCGCAACGCCTTGGAGGGCTACTTCCGCAGCCTGAAGCTTCGGTTCGATGCGGGTAATCTGACCAATTATCGATAGCACAGCGGCAAACATCACCCACAACGACGGTCTGGCATCCATCGCCGGGGCAGGTAGCGACTCCAGCCAATTCAGCACAGGGGCCACCCCGCCACGAACGTAGAGTGGCACTCCCTTTCCTTCAATCAGGCGCTCGGCCCGCGCCAGATCGTTGGCGGCGGCGGCATGCCGGAAGGCCTCAATCTCCAGGCCCGCGCCTTCAAACCAGACACTGGCGCGTACATGCAGCTCGGCTCCTTCCGCCGGCTCATTCCCTGTCGATGAAGCGGCGCACTGGTACAGTCGCTGCCGGAGCAATTCAGCGAACAGATGGTGATAGCGGTACCAGCGCCGCTCGTCGTCGAGCGGCAGGAGGAACAGGTTGGCGCTTTCGATATACTCCAGGGTGTCCTGCCCGGACGCGGAAGGATCTCCCAGAACGGCATCGCACAGGGGTCCACTCAACCGGTCGAGGATGGAGGTGCGCAACAAGAACGACTGGATCCTGGCGGACTGCCGTTGCAGGACTTCTTCAACCAGGTAGTCCAGCACAAAGCGATGGCTGCCGCTGAAAGATTGAATGAATCGGGTGGGATTCACGTGTCCCCGCATCGAAATCGCCGCCAGTTGCAGGCCGGCAATCCAGCCTTCAGTGCGGTCCTCCAGGACGGCGATGTCTTTCGCCGTGAGGCTCAGCCCCATCACTGGGTTGAGAAACTCGGCGGCTTCCGCGGCGGTAAAACGCAGGTCGGCGGCGCGCAGTTCGGTCATTTGGTCCCGGGCCCGCAAGCGCGCCAGCGAGAGACGTGGATCCTCACGAGTGGTTATCACCAGATGCATCCGCGGCGGGAGATGATCGAGCAGGAAGGCGATGGCGTCGTCGACCGGTTTGGCATCGATCGCGTGGTAGTCGTCGAGGACGAGGACAATGTTGTCCGGGAGGGTGGCGATCTCATTGAGCAGGGTTGTCAGAATCGACTCGGTTGACGGTGGCCGCGGAGATTGGAGCACATTCAGGATCGCGCCCCCAACATTCGCCGCAACGGTTTGCAGCGCCGCTGTCAGATAGGTCAGGAAGCGGGTTGGGTCGTTGTCCGCCTCATCCAGCGACAGCCAGGCGGTCAGTCGCTCGCTGTCCGCAACCCATTCGCTGACCAGCGTGGTTTTGCCGAAGCCAGCGGGGGCAGAGATCAGGGTCAGCTTTCGATGGAGACCCTCGTTCAGCCGCTCGACCAGTCGGGGGCGGCGGATGACCTTGGGCCCGGGCGGGGGGATGTACAGTTTGGTAACCAGGAGCGGAGTGGACATAGGTTGATCATAGAACACACTGATTCGTTTGGTTAGCGGCCAGTCCCTGGTGGAGCCGGCAGGAGGGCGTCGGACCGCGGGTGCGCCAACGTTCCCAAATCCAGACATTCGTGACGGCCCCGGACGCCGACATCGTCGGAGGGGCGACACACTTCCGTCATCGAAACTCCACGAAGTTTTCACTCACTCGGCGGAAACGAACGTTATGATTTACGCGTACTGGAATTGTGCGAAGGAGCGTATCCCGCGGTTCCAGGACGAGAAGGGTTTGCAAACATGTCATCCTCGCTGGAGTCGACCGAACGGTGGTTTCACCCGCTGATTGCGCAACCGCAACCACAACTGACCCGCCGCCGGCTGGTTCTGCTGAGCGGAGGGTTGGCGGCTTTGGGATCGTCCGGGTCGACCATGGCCGGCGCCCAGACACCCGCAACTACGCCATTTGCGGATCAGCTCAGTGGCGATGAGGACGCAGTCTCGTTGCTCCGCGAAGTGGCGGCGACGATGGCCGCGCTCGACACGTTCCGGTTTGAGATCGAGACGGTGCGCGGCCAAAGCGCGATTTTCCAGGGACTTTCGGTAGAACTGATCGCAGGGGCAGTCCGCCGGCCGCTCGATTTCACGGCCACGGTATCGGTCAGTTTGCCGTTCGGTTCGCTGGATGTGACGGCCGTCGGACTCGACGGCTCGGCCTGGGTTCAGGACCCATTGACGGAAGGCGAGTGGATCGCGCTTGAAGGCGGAGAAAACATCGTCGCCCTGATCAATCCGGACACACTGATTCTGGCCTCGATCGGTTTGATCCAGGATGCGACGATCGATGGAGCCGAGCGGGTCGATGGGGTCGAAACGACCGTGATCGCCGGCGTCGTCAATTTCTTCGAGACCGCCGGGCAGCTT
>JACCUV010000056.1 GCA_013698495.1 Chloroflexia bacterium | reverse complement strand
GGTCCGGCTAGCACCCTGCGATGGTCGAAACCGCGATTGATTGGGAATCGTGCACGGAGTGGTTTGTTCACGGCGATCGCCCACCCGAGACTTGAAGGGTTTCCACGGCCGGACCCGGTCATATCCGTGACAATTCCATTCCCGTCCTGCCGGTGCTAGAATCTCAAGACACAATTCCCCCATTGGGTCCCCGGTTGGGCATCGTTTTCGCTTCTACCCAGGGACACTTCGATGACCTGCATGTGCTTCCTCCAGCGCTCCCGCCATGCAACATGACCGTGCGGTTCAACTCCAAATGAACGACGACAGTACCAGCCCCGCATTTCCCGCGGTGAGCGGTACCTGGTTGATGCTGGCGACTTTGTGTGTCGCGGCCTTCATCTCTGCCGTCAACTTCTTCGCAACCAGCCCGTTCTATCCGAGCATCGCTCGCGATCTCGACACCTCGGTCCCGCTACTCGGTCAAGCCATCACGATGATGCTGGTGATCAGCGCCGTGCTAGGTCTGGCCGTCGGGCCCTTGGCCGACAGATATGGTTACCGCTGGCCGCTCGCCCTCGGTGCGCTCGCAATTGCGGTGAACATGCTGGGCACGGCAGCGGCGACTTCCTACTCTGTGCTACTGGGACTCAGCGTTGTCGGCGCGCTGGGTGACGCCCTGGTGTTCGGCCTCACGCTCGCCTTCGCCAGCACGATTTTTGCCGGAGACGCCCAGCGTCGCGCCCTGAGTTGGACGATCGCCTCGCTCAGCGTCGGAGCCGTCGTCGGGATTCCGATCCTGACCACAATCGGCGACGTTTCGACCTGGCGTATTGCGATCGGCGTGGCTGGAATCGCCTCCCTCGCCGTGACCGGGATGATCGTTTTGGTCCTGCCACCCGATCGTCGCCATCCACAAACACGCCTCGTCTGGCGGGAGTTGCTCGACGCATATGCGCCGCTCATCAACCACTCCCCGACGCTGCGCCTGCTGATGATTACCGGACTACGCGCGATGTACTTCCTGGGAATGGTGACGTATCTGGGCGCATTCCTGGGAGATGAACTCGGGCTGACCACCAGCCAGGTCGGATTCGCTTACATGATCAGCGGTGTTGGCTCTACGTTCGGCAGCTTCGTTGCCGGCACGAACGTGCTGCGATTCTCGGCAAGATCGGTGGTCGCCGTGTCGAACCTGGTAAGTGGCTCCCTGATCGCCATGGTCTTGTGGTCATCGTCCGTGGCGCTGGTTTTGGCTTTGTTGCCGTTGGTGGGCGTAGCGTCGGCGATCGGTGGAGTAACGGTTGCGACATTGCTCGCGGCCGAAAGTCCGGCGCACGCCGGCACGACCATGGCGCTTAACGCGGCGTTGCTCAATGCCGGGGCCGCCTGCGGCGCCGCGCTCGGCGGCGCATTGCTCGCCTTGGGCGGCTTTCACGCATTGGCGCTGGGATTGCCAGTATTCTCGCTGATGGCCGCAATCCTGGCGTGGTGGCCAAGGCAGCGCAGCCGCTAACAACTCGGCCGATGCGACGAGGAACTTGGTATCATCGCGTCGTAGCAATGCATTCGCATATTCATCACGGGATTGCCGATGACCGCCGCACTTCGGATCGTGCAAGCTTCGTTTCCGCCAGCGGACGATACCGCGGGCTTCGGACCGCTGCCGTTCGCGATGACACCGCTGATCGGGCGCGACACCCAGGTCGCCGAGGTGGCGTTGCATTTGACGTCCACGGAGATTCGGCTGCTGACCCTGGTCGGGCCGGGCGGCATTGGGAAGACCCGACTGGCCCTGGCGGCCGCCCACGCCATTCGCCACCTCCCTGAAGATGGCGTCCAACTTCTGCGGTTTGCGTCGGTCACTGATCCCTCCCTGGCGGCGGTGACAATTGCCCGCGCGCTCGATGTCCGAGTCTCGCCAGACGGTCACTATGCCTGGGCCAGCGCCCGGGATCGCCGATGTTTGCTGGTGATCGACAACTTCGAGCAGCTCATGCCAGCGGCTCCGTCGCTCGTCGAGGTGCTCTCGCTCTGTCCGCATGTCACGATGCTTGTCACCAGCCGCGAGCAACTGAATGTCTCGGGCGAGCATCAATACGTGGTCCCCCTATTGGCGACGCCCCTGGTGGGCGCCGCGCTCGATCCAACGACGCTCGCTCGGGTCGATTCGGTGCACCTTTTCGTCAAACGAGCCGTCGCCGTCAACTCGGGTTTTCGGTTGACGCTCGAGAATGCGTCCGCTGTGGCCGAAATCGCGCGTCAACTCGATGGCCTGCCGCTGGCGATCGAACTCGCCGCCGCGCAGTGCAAGCAGCTTACGCCACAGGCGATCGTCGATCGCCTCGCCGCCACGAGCGATGTCTTGCGGGGCGGGCCAGTCGACCGGCCACTGCATCAGCAATCGATTCGGGACACGATAGCATGGAGCTACGACCTGCTCGATCCGGCCGAGCAAGCGCTGTTCCGGAAACTCTCGGTTTTTGCCGGTGGGTTCATGCCGCGCGCGGCGGCGTACGTTTGCGCGGAAAGCGAACTCCCGCCGGACATTCAACTGCCCGAGATCGCCTCCCGGGTCAATCACTCGGTTCTGGATCGCTGTATTTCGCTTGCCGGCAAGAGCCTGATCTTCAAGGCTTCAGATCTGCGGGACGAACCTCGATTTGCCATGTTGCTCACGATTCGCGGATTTGCGCAAACCGAATTGCAACGGCGAGGTGACGTGGACGCGGTTGCGAGCCGCCACGCAGTCTGGTGCCTGGAGTTCGCCAGGGTCGCGGCCACAGAAATCAGGGGACCATCCCAAATTAGTTGGCTGGATTGGATGGAGCTCGAGCATCCAAATTTACGCATCGCGCTGGGGTACTTCCGGCAGGGCGCGCACGTTGCGGAGTTTGCGACGATGACGAACGCGTTGAGCACATTCTGGTTGGTGCGCGGGCACCTGATCGAGGGACTGCGGTGGATGAGGACAGCCATCGCCATGGACGAGTCGGATGCGGTCGAGCCGTCACTGCGCGCCGATTTGCGCTGCGCCGCAGGTTGGCTCGCCTTGCGTCAAGGTTTGCCGGACGAAAGCCGCGCCCACGCGGAGTCGAGTTTGAGCGCGGCGCGGGCGGACGGGCATTCCCGTCAAGTGGCGGCCGCCCTGCGGCTGCTCGGCGATGTTGAGGATCGGCTCGCCAACTACGATCGGGCGACGGAGTTGATGAATGCGTCGCTCGCCTCGTATCGCGATGCCAGGGACCAGATCGGCGTGGCCGACACATTGACCGGTCTCGCCGGAATAGCGATGGATCGAGGCCGATACGACGAGGCCGAACGCACGTTCCGCGAGGCCGTCGCCGCCGCGACGGCCGCTGGCGATGCGATCATTCTCGCTCGGGCGCTGGACAGCCTGAGTTTGACGCTGCATCTCCAGGGCGAGACGGCGGCCGCGGTCGGATACGCCGAACGCGCGCTCGACCTCTACCGAACTCACGGCAATGTGCGCGGAATAGCGATTTCCATGGATCATGTCGGGAAATATTCCCGCTCTCTTGGCGACCCGATCCGGGCATGGTCGTGCCATCGCGATTCACTGGACTGGCGCCGCAAGGTCGGCGACCCGCGCGGGATGGCGGTGTGGTTGGAAGCGATAGCCGGATTGCTGGCAAGTTGCGGTTCCTTCGATTCGGCGGCCCTGGTGCTCGGCGCGGTTGAAAGCATCCGCGAGCGCGGCGGATTTCCGCTCCACGACGGGGAGAAGGCGCAGATTCAACCAATCGTGCGTCTCGCTCGAAGTCGCCTTTCCTCCGCAACGTACGCCGATATACGGAGTCGCGGCGCCCAAATGACCCTGTCGGAAATCGTCGATGTGGCCTACGAGGCAGCCGATCGCGCCATTGCCACCATGGGTGACGGAGAGCATGCCGGACGCCTCGACGAGACCGCGGTTCGGCGCTCAGACCGCGCCTTGACCGCCCGCGAGCGGCAGGTGGCGCAGCTCCTCGCGCGAGACCTCTCCGACAGGGACATTGCCGAGCGGCTCTCGATCAGTCCGCGCACGGCCAGCACTCATGTCAACACGATTCTCGGCAAGCTCGGCGTCCACTCGCGTCGCGA
>JACCUV010000052.1 GCA_013698495.1 Chloroflexia bacterium | reverse complement strand
GGTCTTGCCGACGCCACCGGGACCGGTCAGGGTCAGCAGGCGCACCTGGCCCGAATCGAGCAGCGCCCGGATCCGGGCGACATCGTCGTCGCGACCGAAGAGCGGCGTCAGCGAGTAGGGAGTGGTCCGTGCCGATGAATCCGCCAGCACAGGCGAATGGTCTGGTCCAGGAACATTTGTGGGCGCTTTGACATCGGCCAAGGTGACCGTCCTGCCGTCATGCACTTGCTTCACGGTTCCTCGCCATAGTGCGCCCGGAATGATGCTGCGTCAATTCGTAGCCCCAACCGCCAGCCTAGGCGTGGGCGATTCGCGGGAAGCGCGTTGGTTCGCGGGCGATCTCGGCCTGGATCCAGCACCCCATGAGGCAAGCGCGAAGGTCGCCGGACGCCGGGTCGGCCCACAGGTTGTGAATCTCGCCCGGGTCCTCGACGAGGTCGTAGAGCTCGCCCTCCTCTGTGCCGCGATGGACCGTCATCTTGTACCGGTCGTCAACATAGGTCCGCAAGTGGAGCGCGGTCGGCTGGTGCCGGTTTTCGACGAAGACCGACGATCGCGCCCGTTCCGCCTCGCCGCGCCAGACCGCCAATTGCGAGACGCCTTGCATCATGCCCGGAACCGGCGCGCCGGCCGCATCGAGGAAGGTTGGGGCCAGGTCGACGAGACTTTGCAACGCCGAACTCAACCGACCGGTGGATGCCTGACCAGGCGCGCGAACGAGGAAGGGCAAGCGAATCAGGTCTTCGTAGTGGAAGGCGCCCTTGGCGGTCAAGCCATGCTGACCGAGGAAGTGCCCGTGATCGGTGGTGAAAACGACGATCGTGTTATCTGCGATTTTGAACTCGTCGAGCTGGTCCAGGATGCGTCCGATCTGCTGATCCATGAAGCTGATCATGCCGTAGTAGACGGCCATGTCCTTGCGCAACTGGGCATCGTCGACGAGATGGCTGCCGAATCCGTGGTTGGCGTGGCCTTCCAGCCAGCGGGTGAAGTCGGGGTTCCGCTCCTGCGTGAGACGGGTGGTCGTCGGCATCCGTTCCATTTCGTCCGGGATGAGGCGGCCCGGCTCCATGTCGGACGGATCGTACATCGAGGCCCACGGCTCGGGCACGAGGTAGGGCGGGTGCGGATCGTGGAACGACGCCCACGTGAAGAACGGTTGCCCGGCCTCGACATCGCGTTCGATCGCCGCGATCGTGCGTTCGCCGGTCCAGGTCGTGTAGTGGAACTCCTGGGGCAGATCCCAGCTGTGTTCGCGAACCGACGCGTCCGGCTCGGGCGGCCAAGGGACGAAGTAGTCCCGCCAGTTCGTGAGGCCGCGTTCTTCCATCCAGAGCGCGTAGTGCTGACCGGCGTGACTCTCGTCGGCGTGGTTGCGGGCAACTTCGATGTGCTCGAAGCCGTACCACGGACCTGCGAATTCACGCCAGAAGTCGAGGTCGCGGAGGGTCGGCTGGCATTCCAGCGATGTCTGCTCGGAGGTCGAAGCAAGCGGCTGGAAGTGCGCCTTGCCGATCAGTGAGGTCGCGTAGCCGTGGGCCTGGAGGAGTTCGCCGACGGTTGGCACGTCCTCGGCCAGCTTGACCCCGATCGTCCACGCGCCGTGAACCGACGGATACAAGCCAGTGATGATTGAGGCGCGCGATGGGGTGCAGACGGGGTTGGGGCAATAGGTGCGATCGAAGCGCGTGCCTTCGTTCGCCAGGCGATCGAGCGCTGGCGTCGAAATTCGCGGATTGGTGACGCCGAGGGTGTCCCAATGTTGCTGGTCGCTGGTGATCAGCAGGATGTTGGGTCGAGAATCCGCCACGCCGTGCCTCCCTGTGTCGTCTCAGGCACGCGGTCCGAATCGCGTGAAAGAATGCTACCGGCCGTCCAATCAGGACTGGAGCGGCGGTTGCCAACGGACGATGCCGGAGAACTGGTCGAAGTCGCTGTCGAACGTCGCCAGCTCGACGCCAGGCTGCATTGCGTACGACGCCGTCAACGCATCTACAAACCCAGGTTTGGGATTGTTCTCCCAAATCTCCAGTGCCCTGATAACGACACCTTTGTTTCGCAACTTGACACCACGCAATTGCAATAGGCCTGTCAGTCGGCCCGCGGCCTCACTCACAGCGAGTTGGTAGTGCGCCTTGGCCGTGAGGATGAATGCAACTTCGGCAATCACCGCATCCGATGACGTCACCTCCACCACTCCCTGTTCGGCAAGACGAAACAGATTAGCGGCGGCGTGATTCATTCGTTTCACAGCGGGCTCGTTCGCCTTCGAGAGCGCACGCAGAATGATGTTTGCGTCAAGGTGGATCATTGCCTCTCAAAGCGGCGCATTCGTTCCGCCGCCGCCTCCGCCGTGGCTTCAGCGATTTCGCGGTCAAGGTCTATCGACTCGTTGGGAAGCGCCGGCAACGATCCCAGGATCGATTCAAGAGTGAATCGTTCTGGGCGCAGTTCTACGTTGCCCTCGTTTGTAACAACAAAGGCCACCCTGTCGGACGCGCCCACTCCAAGTCGCCGCCGCACGTCGACAGGAATGGTCACCTGTCCTTTGCTGCTGATTGTTGCGAGTCTGGCGTGCATGAATCAGCCCTTAATGGTAAACAACTGATTGCCAGGAAACGCCGCAGTATATCACTCCTTACTTCAAGACCTGTGTCCGAATCGACTCCGCCTTCGTGGAGCAGGGACGCAGGATTCGACCTACGCATTGAATCGAACGTACAGGCTTGACAAGATGGAACATCCATGAGAACATGCGTTCGTACGAGGAAACAGAACATCGGTTCGCACTGAAAGGATGTATGAGACATGGAAACGCTCGCGATCAACGTCCTCATCGGATTTTGGCTGGTGCTCTTCGCCGCGATGGCGATCTTTCCCTTCGTGCTCGAAAGCAAGGAGGCGCGACGAACGCCGCGCGAGCTCGTCGATGACCAGATCATCAGCATCGTGCCGCTCGCCGAGGACGCCACGCCGCATCGCCCGCTGACGCCAATGACAACGATCCCGAATCGTGGGCCGGACCAGCGAGACGCCGCATGAATGTTGGTTGGCCGTCTTGCGGGGCAAGCTTCCGGACGTCGTTTAATGGGACGCATATGATTGTCGGAACAACGAGGTTCGCGTTGCCAAACGTGGACCGGGTACACACTGCCGGAGGACACACAGGTCCTTCCCTACAGGATTCGGCGCCGAATCCCACAATCGGAGGATGCCGCAATGTGTGGACGCTACGCCTTCTACGAGCACCAGGA
>JACCUV010000050.1 GCA_013698495.1 Chloroflexia bacterium | reverse complement strand
CCAGAAGGGCATCATCCACCTCGTCAACGCCATCCCCGACATCGACCCAGCGCTGCAGATCGTCCTCTGCGCCGGCGCGCCCGACACCCAGCAAATCGGCGCCGAGATGTCCGCGCGGGTGGCCGAGGTCAGCCAGAACCGCCCGAACGTGATCTGGATCCAGGAGATGCTGCCGCGCGAGGAGATCATCCAGCTCTACTCGCACGCCGCCGTCTTCGCCTGCCCATCCGTCTACGAGCCATTCGGGATCATCAACCTCGAAGCGATGGCGACCGAAACCGCCGTCGTTGCCTCCGCCATCGGCGGCATCCCCGAGGTCGTCGTCCCCGGCCGGACTGGCGAGCTCGTCCCGCTGGAACTACGCCCCGGCACCTTCGAGCCAACCAACCCAACCCAGTTCGCCCACGACCTGGCCACCGCCATCAACAGCGTCGCCCTCGACCCCGCCAGACGCACCCGCTACGGCCAATCCGGTCGCCAACGCGCCGAACAACACTTCTCCTGGGACGCCATCGCCGACCGCACGCTGGAGCTGTATCGCTCGCTCGTTCAATGATCGTGTACCGTAT
Organism: Chloroflexia bacterium; assembly: GCA_013698495.1. Classification (GTDB taxonomy): domain Bacteria; phylum Chloroflexota; class Chloroflexia; order Thermomicrobiales; family UBA6265; genus JACCYX01. The sequence continues at coordinate 1,584 of JACCUV010000050.1, read as the reverse complement.
CCTCTAGACAAGAGCCTGTGCAGAGCGGAGGAACCCGTGATCGTTGTTCGCAAGAAGTTGGTCACCGACGAAGACCACCAGCCGGTCGCGGTCCTGATCGAGTATGAGGACTGGCTGGAGATCGAGCGGTTGCTCGGCGTGCGCGAGGAGAAGCCGGACTCGACAGATTTGTCGCGCTTCGCCGGCAAGCTAAAGATGGAGTTGCCGGAGGATCCGGTCGAATACCAACGACGCATTCGGGACGAGTGGCCGTGATCTACGTCCTGGACACAAACGTCATTCTCTACTTTCTGCGTGGACGATTGGCCGAGCCGTTACCAGCGGGCGATTATCTCGTGTCAGTCATCACCGAGATCGAGTTACTGTCCTATGCGTCGATTCCGCCCGATGATGAGCAACTCATTCTGGAGTTTCTTGCGGCGGCGACACTCACCAACCTGTCGCCCGCTACCCGGACGGCTGCGATACAGTTGCGCCGTCAACACCGGTTGAAGCTACCCGATGCAGTTATCGCCGGAACCGCGCTCGCGATGGACGCCGAACTGCTGACCAACGACGTGCGTCTTGCTCGTATACCCGAACTGCGATGCCGCCAGGTACGCTTGAAGCCGTAGCGTCGTTCCCTGGAAGCCGGGATGAGGGTGTTATGATCGCCATTCGCAAGAAAATCGTCACCGACGAGGACCACAACCCGGTCGAAGTCGTCATCAACTACGACGACTGGCTGGAAATCGAGCGCCTGCTCGGCCTGCAACCCGGGAAGAAGCTCCTGACTGACCTGTCAGCATTCCGGGGGGTCATCACGATGACCGAAGATGCACTTGAGTACCAGCGTCGTATTCGCGCTGAGTGGGATCGAGAGTGGGATGAAGAGTGAGTGTCGTCCTCGACACGAACATCGTCATCTACGAACTCGCCGGTAGGTTCGTCCAGCCATTGCCCGCTGGCCCATACGTCGTGTCGATCATCACAGAGATCGAACTACTCTCATACCAGTCACTGGACGAATCCGAGGAACGAGAAATCAGGAGTTTCCTTGACGGTGTCGCGGTCATCGGGTTGACTCCGGAAATCCGGGCCGAAACCATCACGTTGCGCCGACTACAGCGACTCAAGTTACCGGACGCAATCGTGGCTGCAACTTCCATTTCACTCGGTATCGAACTGCTCACGAGCGATCGGCGACTCGCCCGCACGCCCGGCCTCCAATGCCAGGTTGTCTCCATCAGGCCATGATCAATCGCCAACAATCGGCGTCGCCGGCCCGATCCTGCGGTATCATCCCCGTTGGACCGAGACAACATCCGCGCAACACAGACATTGTGCGGCCTGACTGTGGGAAGAGGTGGACGTGGCAGCCAACCTGGGGGAGATCGAGGCGCGGCTGTGGGATGCGGCCGACAACCTGCGCGCCAACTCCGGACTCGCCTCGCACGAGTACTCGACGCCCGTCCTCGGCATCATCTTCCTGCGCTTCGCCGACCAGAAGTTCGCCACCGTCGAGCAGGAACTGGCCGGTCAGGCCACCGGACGGCGCACGATCTCGGCCGCCGACTACCAGGCGCGCGGCGTCGTCTACCTGCC
>JACCUV010000047.1 GCA_013698495.1 Chloroflexia bacterium | reverse complement strand
CTCGTGAGTTGCGGACGGGAGACGCCTGGGCGAGTCCCATGGCGATTGACGTAATCGCCCATGGCGTGACGAAGGCGGCGATTGCCCTGTCGCTCCAACGCTATCTTGGCGACCTCATCACCGTTGTCGGCGTCGAGGCCCGCGAGTTTGCCGAAGGCGTGCTCCGGATGCAGGTCACCGCGCGGCAACCGCTCGTCGGCGCCGACTTCACCGGCTGGACCGAATGTGGCCCGATCGCCATCCTCCAAATCCAGCCAACGGTCGTCGAGCTCGATCTCGGGTAGGAATGCACCAACGATCCGATTCCTGAATCCCAGCTCCCGCATCGGCGTGCCGGGCGCTACCCTCATCACCTGGAATTGAGTGTGGCCGCCGCCCACTAGCCTGCGCTGGCGGAGAATGATCCGAAAATCCGTGAAAACCGCATACCAAACTGGCCATCGATGATGGATACTGGAATCAGGTAACCATCGAGTCGCGGGACTCGTTCGAGAACATGAGCGTGGGTTCGCGCTCCAGATAGCCAGGATGAGTCGGACGACCAAATGGTGGATCGCTGACGGACATCTGAAACTGGCCTTTGATTTACTTCTCCGGGGGGAGGATTGGGCATGGGTTCCTACAGATCGCGCCGGCTCGGCGTGTGGCTGACCTGGTTTTCGGCAATCCTGATTCTGACCGGTGTGTTTTCGTGGGTCCCGGCGGCAGCTGAGGATGCCACCCCAACCAACGACACGAGCCTAACCGCCGATCCGACAGCCGAGCCCACCATTGCCCCGCCGACTGCCGTGCCCACCATTGCCCCGCCGACTGCCGTGCCAACCGATCCGCCAACGATACCGCCTCCACCACCACCGCCAACGGACCCACCCGCGCAAACCATGCCCGAACCATCGAGCAGTCAGCAAAGCCTGAACACAACCTCGCTGGACGATCCGATTGAGGTCGCTTCGGTCTCGCTTGTCTGCCCGGCTGTCGGCAACCTGATCGAGGGTACGCTGACCGTCGTCAACGCCCAGACCGGTGCGTCGATCGTGCTCAAGGTGTTGGCGGATCTCGACGAGATCGACACCCACCCCGTGCCACTGACGGAGGGACGTGCGAGCTACTCGTTCAACATCGTGCTCCACCCGGAACACTTTTCAGACGCAACCGAAGCCGACGTCACGCTGGTGGCGTTCGAGGGCGTGTCGACATCCGCAACCCCCGCGACGTTCAGCGGTTTGCCACTGACCTCGGACCCGATTCCCGTCGACCTGATCACGGGTGTCCCACAGTGCGCGCCCGAAGTCACCGTCGACCCGTCGCCAACGCCCCTTCCGACTGAGGAACCGACGACTGAGCCGACTGTCACACCGATCCCCGAGCCAGCCACCGGCACAGTCAGTAACACGGGCGGCTCCAACCTCCGCTGCCGCGCCGAACCGAACACCTCGTCGATGACATTTGTCCTGCTGCCACCTGGGTCCAGCGTGGAGGTCCGTGGACCAACGACCAATGGCTGGGTTCCGGTTCGCTGCGACGGCCAGGATGGCTTTGTCTCGGCGATGTACCTGACGGTCACGAATCCACCGACCGGAACACCGACGCCTACCCCGCCACCTGGCGGCACGACGTTTGCCACGGTCAGCAATACCGACGGCAGCAATCTGCGCTGCCGCACCACACCGATAACGGGCGCGACGATTGTGCTTCTGGCGCCTGGAACCACGGTCGAAGTTCGGGGCGAGTCGTCCAACGGCTGGGCGCCGATTCGTTGTGGCGGGCGCGACGGCTGGGCGTCCACGGCATACTTGACGTTCGGTGGCTCGACGCCTCCCGGACCGCTTCCGACTCCCCCTCCGGTGACGCCGGCTCCGACCACACATGCCACGGTTAGCGGCACGGGCGGCAACAATCTGCGCTGCCGCACGGTCCCGGAAACCGGTGACACGATTGTGCTCATGGCGCCGGGTTCGCGAGTCGAGCTTCGGGGTCAGACGGTCAACGGATGGGCGCCGATAACCTGTGCCGGTCAGGCGGGTTGGGCGTCGGCCATGTATCTCCTGTTCGATGTTGGGGCAGGATCGGGCGAACTCTGGATCGATGTCAACCTGAGCACCCAATACATGAGGGTATTCAGGGGCAGCGACGTGATCATGGAGTCCTACGTCAGCACCGGCAAGAACGGATTCCTGACGCCGACAGGGACGTTCTACATCAACCGAAAACTCCCACTTCGGACGATGACCGGTACGCTCGGAGGCGAGTACTATTACGTCCCGAATGTGCCGGACGTCATGTACTTCACCAACGTCGGTCACGCGATCCATGGCGCGTACTGGCACAACTCGTTCGGCTCACGGCGGAGCCACGGCTGCATCAACTTACCGCTCTCGAAGGCAGCTTACCTCTACAGCGTGACACCGATCGGCACCCGGGTGAGAATTCACTACTAGGT
>JACCUV010000031.1 GCA_013698495.1 Chloroflexia bacterium | reverse complement strand
CTGACCGGATCGGCCGTAAAGGCGACGAATGAGACATCGCTCCGGACCAATTGCTGCACAACCACCGCAATCTCAGACGCTTCCGACGCCAGGTCCCCGCACTCCCATCGATACGCAACCGCTCGTTCCGACCAGAGCGAGGCCCAGCACTGCCTGACGGCCGCTTCAAGACTGGAAAGAGTGCGCACATCGAGCACAGTTTCGTGAAGCCCCGCAAATGAGTGCGCCGCCGAGTCCTCGGCGGTGCCCGAGGATCGGACCGCCAACGCGATGTCGTTTCCGAGTTGTCTCGCGAGCGCCTGAAAACCTTTCGCCAACGACGAGGCAATCGAGTCCGGGAGCGGCGCGGCAAGGATGCTGGCCCGCAATTGTGGAAGTTCGTCAGTGGCTACATCGGCGGCCCGGCGAGGCAAGCCGTGTTCGTGCGCAAACTCCGCGTAAGCATGAGTAGTGAGCGCGAAAGCGATCGGGACAGGCGCCCCGAGGGCGGCAAGGCAACTGAGACTTGCCGCCTTGCCTCCGACTAGTTCCCGGTTCGCGATGTCCCGGTTCAACCACACTACATATCGATGGGGATCCGATTCGAAAGGCGGCATGTCGGTCCTCCAGGAACTGGGCGCCATTAACAAATTGTTAACAGATTGGAACCGCAATGCCACGGTCGCACAACCTTTGGCGCCAGCGTTTCCAGAACGAGCGGTGTAAAGTGACCTGCCTTGAATGTGGAAGAGTGCGGCATCGCTGCCAACTCGCCTGCCCAACCAGTTCGGTGCGATCCGTAGTACACAGACCGGTCCAACAGCGTTCGCGTCGCGCGGCTTCCATGCGCCCAGTTGTAGCAAGGGTCCCACCGCAATCGTATAGCGCCGGAAACATTAAAGCAATACTAAAATTTACTCACGCTCGGGTGCGAGAATGTTCCAGTCGCGGTTTGGAGATTGCATGGGTCACGACGAGACTGCCCGCGGGTCTTCGATCCGGTGTTGCCCTCCTGCCACGACGCATCGAACCGGCCAATGTGGAGAGCCGTTGTCGATCGCCTCCCTTTCTCCTCCTGCTCATACTGTGTAATCCGGGGCCAAAATGTTACAGATGTCACGACTGTTGATGAGACGGTCGCCTAAGCCACTGCGGCTTGCCAATACGTTCGACAATAATTTCGGAGTCGCGTAGACTGTAAACGTTTCAAACAAGGCTCATATCGGACGTGTCCACGTCGGAATGTGCAAGCCGTGTCACATCCGTGAAACGTTATGTTTACCACTTTTCGAGGGAACCAGTCACCATGAAGAAGCAAAGTCGAATCGAGCAACTACCCGCGGCGCTCGCCGCGCATCGCCTGTCGCGCCGATCGGCGCTCAAGGGAGCCGGCGCCGTCGCTGTTGCGGCCGCCACCGGAACATCGCTCGCAATCACCGCGCCAGTGGTTGGCGCCGCCCAAGAGAAGACCCAGATCAGGCTCACGACCTGGGCGGCGGTGGACGAAGCGAATGAACTCCAGATCGTGATCGATGCCGTCAACGCCGAGGCCACCGATTTCGAGATTATTTCCGAGCCGCAACCGTCCGACTACTACACCAAGCTCCAAACAACGATCGCCGGCGGCACCGCGCCGGACCTCTTCTGGCTGTCCCAGGAATTTGTCGCCGGCTACGCCAGTCTCGGCGCGGCCATGGACATTAGCGATCGCCTCGCGGCAGACGACACGCCGGCCTCCGACCTCGCCGACTATTTCGAACCGATCCTGCAGACCGCCCAGTACGAGGGCCAGACCTACGGCCTGCCGTGGATCAGCCAGCCCGTGATGCTCTACTACAACCCCGCCCTGCTCGAGGCCGCCGGCATCGGCGAGCCCGACGAGACCTGGGACTGGGATATGTTCAAGCAGGCCGCCGAAGCGACGACCGATGCCGAAGCGGGTGTGTACGGCACAAGCTTCAACTCCTGGCCGCCAATTCACATGTTCATCTGGCAGGCCGGTGGCGAGACAATCTCTGAGGACCTTGCGTCGTGCCCGATCGACTCGCCTGAGGCGATCGCCGGCGCCAATTTCTACGTCGACATCATCTATAACGAACAGTACGCAGCTCCGGAAACCGCGATCACGGAGCAGGGTTTCGGGGAGATGGTGAAAGCCGGCAAGGTCGCCCTGTTCTTCGGCGGGGCCGCCGACGATCTCGACTTCGCCCACACCAAGGACCCGGCCAACGCGGTTCTGAAGATGTCGGTCGTGCCATCCGGTCCACAAGGGCGGGACACATTCGCGTACGTAGCGTCGACGGTGATCAACAACGCCACCGAAAACCCGGACATGGCATACAAAGCGCTGGTGGCGCTGACCGAGGGCATCCACCACTGGAAGATCGTGGCGCCACGGCAGTCCTTGGCAAACGAAGACACGATCGCGGCCAGCGTTCCCGACAAGGCGGCATCGGCCCCGGTGATCATTTCCGCGCTCGACGACATGCGGTCGTTCAACCTCATCCCGCAACAGGCCGAATGGGATACGACGTTCTTCGACGAGTACCAGACGCCGATCTTCTTCAAGGAAGCGACCCCGGAGGAGCTGGCGCCAGAGATTCGACCGGTCCTGGAAGAGTTGCTCCCGTAGACGTTGGCCAATTCGATCCGCGTATTTTCGGCAATCGTCGTAGGGGCGGATTTGGATCGACGGACGTTAACACGTTCCCAAACCGGACGTTGTCGATCCAGCCTGCCCTGAGCCTGTCGCATGGGTCCGCCTGTTCGGAGCCGCAAGGGCAGCGTGCATCACCCGTTCCGAACCGGGGTAGGAGTGCACAACGGGGAGCGCGCCTGTGTACAGTTGGTATGCCCTGACGCTGGTGGATTACGTGGTTGTGGGCGTCGCGATCATCGTCTCGATGTTCGTGCTTCACAAGGTGTTGCGGTTATTCGGCGTCAACCGCGAGGCGGCGACAGGATACGCCCTGATCCTGCCGTGGATGATCGGGTTCCTGGTCTGGAACCTCGGTCCGTTCGTCGCGTCCCTGTACCTGAGTTTCACCGAGTACACCATCCTGGCGCCACCGACCTGGATTGGTTTCGACAACTACGTCGAGATGTTTACGGACGACCGAAGTTTCTGGCGCGTGCTGCGATTCACGCTCGGGTACTCAGTGATCAACGTCCCGCTCGGGTTGATCGGGGCACTGATCACGGCCACGCTGCTCAACCAGAACGTAAAGGGGCTGGGCGCGTGGCGCACCCTCTACTACCTCCCGGCCGTACTTCCGGCGGCGGCGACCGCGCTCCTATGGCGCTGGATGCTCGCTTCGAACGGGCTGATAAACTCGACGCTGGAACCGATCTACAACCTGTTCAACGTCGAGCGTCCCGCCTGGCTGACGAACCCGGATATGGTGTTGCCCGCCTACATCATGATGGGTTTGTGGGGCGTATTCGGCGCGAACACGGTGATCCTGCTTGCGGGACTGAAGAACATCCCGAGGGACCTCTACGACGCGGCCAAGGTCGATGGCGCCGGGCGTGTTTCGACC
>JACCUV010000002.1 GCA_013698495.1 Chloroflexia bacterium | reverse complement strand
GGGACCAGTACGGCCTGATTCTGGCCGTGGCGCTGGCCTCGATCCTCGTCTCACCAACGCTGCTCCGGCTCAGCCCCTTGCTCCTGCGGCTTGCCGGGCGCCTGCCGGGAGTGCAATGGAAGGAAGCCGCGGAGGTCGGAGAGAACCCGCTCGGAATCGGCCAGGAAAACCAGGTCGTGTTGTGCGGCTACGGGCGAGTCGGAGCCGTGCTTAGCGATGTCCTCTCCCGGCACGAGTTCCCGTACACCGTGATCGAGATCAACCCGGTCACGATTCGCGAGCTTCGCTTGCGAGGGATTGAAGCCTGGTATGGCGACGCCGGTTCTGACGAATTGCTGATTCGAGCGGGTATTCGGCATGCGAACATCCTGGTCGTCACGGTCTCGGACCTGCTGGCGTCGCGCGCCGCGATCCGGCGGGCGAGGGCGCTCAATCCGGCAATCACGATCATCACTCGCGCCATTTCCCGCCAGGATGTCCAGGTGCTTAAGGACGCCGGCGCCGACCAGATCGTCCAACCCGAGTTCGAGGCGGGCCTGGAGTGTGTCGATCACATGCTGCACACGTTGGGGATGCCCGAAGAAGAGATCGCGACGATCATCGCCGACCGCCGCCAGGCGCTCTACGAGCGCGACGACCAATCCGCGGCTCCATGATCGCAAAGCCCTGAACCAGTTGGCGCATCCCGGTAGAGTGACGTTGCGCTGTTTCGCATAGCGTGAGAACAAGCTCGCTCGACAATAGTGACGGTTTCGAACAACCCCCAGGAACAATCCACCCCTCACAGATTCGTCATTCTGACGAAGGAAGAATCCCGGCCCCACTGTATCCAGCGGGGCCGGTTCGCGTCAGCGGACGATTTCTGGCTGCGTCCCCGAGGTCCGACCTCGTCGGAAGCGCTTCGCGCGGGGATGCTGTGCTGGCGCTCAACATGAGCGGATCGCGAAATGGTTGATGCCTACCGTCTTGTTAGGGCTGCGGAGCTTGCTCCGCCCGTCTTCCGCCAAGATCGTCAACCTTTCTGACACCCGCTCATGACGGCAGATTGCGGGTAAAACTGGCGGTCGGCCTTAACCATTGTGCTCGGAATGATAAATCTGGGTTGTAGCGGGATTCGCTTCGATGACTCGAAGTTGTCTACAGCAAACTCTTCAGCTTGTCGCGATCGACGTTGCCGCCGGTCAGGATCACCACGGTCTTGCTCCCCGGCCCTGCCTCAGTCCGGCCCGAGAGCAACCCGGCGAGTGAGGCCGCGCCCGCCGGTTCGACCACCACTTTGACGCGTTCGAGAATCAGGCGCAGGGCGTTGACGATCTCCTCCTCGTCGAGCAAGATCACGTCATCGACATAATGCGCGATGATCGCCTGCGTCAGATCGCCGGCGAACGGCGCGGCCAGACCATCGGCAACGGTCTCGATCGGTCCCGTACGCTCCAGTCGGCCTGAGTCAAGACTTCTTCGTACCGTGTTCGCGCCTTTGGGCTCGACCCCAATCACCCGTACATCCGGGCGCTGGCTCTTCACGGCGAGCGCGACGCCAGCAAGAAGTCCACCACCGCCAGCCTGGACGACGATGTTCTCGACATCGGGCATGTCTTCGAGGATTTCGAGACCGACCGTGCCTTGCCCGGCGATGATCGCCGGATCGTCGAACGGCGAGACGTACGTCAGGTCATGCTCGATCCGATGGGCATCCATTCTCTCGAACACGTCGGACATCGAATCGGTCAGGTGAATCTCGGCCCCGTAATTTCGAATCGCCTCGATCTTGGTGGGAACCGCGGTGCGTGGCATGAACACCACCGTTTTGGTCCCGACCATCGAACCGGCGAAGGCGAGTCCCTGACCGTGATTCCCGGCCGAGATCGTGATCAGGCCGCGATCCTTTTGTTCCGGGGTCAGCAACAGCGCCGCATTGAGCGCACCACGGGACTTGAACGATCCGGTCCGTTGAAACAGCTCGGCCTTCATCCCGAGGTCCGTATCCGTCATCGCGCTGAGCGTCCGGGAGGTCAGCATCGG
>JACCUV010000414.1 GCA_013698495.1 Chloroflexia bacterium | reverse complement strand
CTCACCGGACCTGTTGCAACCAATGGCGGATAACCTCGCCCGGATTCTCGCCGGCGAAGCCCCCACCTCGACCAACGGCGATGTCGCCACATTTGACTTTGGCGACATTGGTGTTTATCTCTTTCCACCGCGACCCGAAGAGTGAGCTCGATTCACCCCCAGGATATTGCCATGGGCCACTCCAGGTTCAAAGAGCAGATCGTCGTGGCCGCAATGTCAGGAGCCTCGTTTCCGAGACATGCGATACGACTACTGTATGCTGGTTGACCGACAATCTCGCGGGAGACAGACCGTGCCTGAACCGCCATTGCCGCCGTTCAACGTTCACGCAACGTTCCGAAACGGGGACCCTTATCCGACATATGCCACCTATCGGGCGCGGGTCCCGGTGCACCTCCTAATCAAAGATGGTCCAACTGGTTCGGCTGGGTACCCACACGCGTATCTCTTTGGCCACGCCGACTGCACGACGTAACTGTGCGATCAGCGCCTCAAAGCCGAGGCGCTCGACGAGTGGGGAACGACCAGCGAGGTGGGCGTGGAGATCGACGTGGCTCTGGATCGCCACCCAGCTCTACCATCCTGATTCAGGTTGCCGATTACCATGCGCGGCGCAACGCCGACTTGGCGGCGTGGAAACCAGACATGCCGTGGACCCCACCTCCCGGCGGCGTCGAGGACGAGCAGATGTAAAGCCGCCGGTTCGGGGTGGAGTAGGGATCGAGGCGCGGGGCAGGTCGCGCGTACAACTGCCGGAGGTCCTGCATCCCGCCGATGATGTCGCCACCGACGTAGTTCGCATTACTCGCTTCGAGGGCGACTGATCCCGTGACGACGCGCTTGACGATGTGCTTCTGGAATCCCGGAGCAAAGCGTTCGATCTGCGCCTCGATCGGACCGGTCATGTCAACGGTCGAGCCATTCGGCACATGGCAGTACCCCCAGAGCGTGTGCGCGCCATCCGGGCCGCGGCTGGAATCGAACAAGCTCTGCTGGGCCAGGAGAACGAAGGGTCTCTCGGAGTGCGTACCGGTAGCCATCTCATGCTCGGAGGCGACGATCTCCTCCAACGTGCCGCCGAGATGAACGGTGCCCGCCTGCCTACACTCATCCGCTGTCCAGGGCACGGGACCATCGAGCGCCCAGTCGATCTTGAACACAGCGGGACCGTACCGGTAATTGCGAAGAAAGCGCTGGTATCTCGCCGGCGTCTCGCCGCCGGCAATCTCGAGGAACTGCTTTGGGCTCGTATCGAACAGCACGGCGTCCGCGCGAGCCGCAATATCCAGCGATGTCACCCGCGTGCCGATCTGGATCGTGCCGCCCAGGGATTGGAAGTGCGAGCCCAGGGCGTCGGCGATCCGTTGCGATCCGCCCCGTGCGATCGGCCAGCCCACGGCGTGCCCGAACATTGCCAGCACGAGTCCGAATGCCGTCGATATTGGCCTGTTCAGGTCGAGGATCGAGTGGGCGGCCAGCCCGGCGAAGAACCCGCGGGCGTGGGCGCCAGCGAAGCGGGACTTGGCGAAACTGTGCGCGGGCCGCAACGCCGACAGTCCGAACCGCGCCATCGCAATCGGATGGCGCGGGAGCCGGAAGGGACCCAGCAATTGTGGGACCAGGAGGTCGAAATCCTTGACCAGCGGGGAGAAGAGGTCAGTGTACGCGTCGGCGTCCTCACCAAGGCTGGCCGCGGTCTCCTCAATTGAACGGGTGAGAATGGCGGCCGTGCCATCGTCGAACGGGTGTGCGAGCGCAACTGGCGGATGAATCCACTCCAGACCATGCGACGCCAATGGTAACGAACCAAAAAGAGGCGATGCGGCGGCCACCGCATGAATCGCGGAACAGGTGTCATGCACAAATCCCGGCAAGGTGAGTTCCGCCGAGCGGCAACCGCCGCCGATCGTCTCGTTCGCCTCGACCAACAGCACCGAGTGTCCGGCCTCCGCAAGGACAATCGCCGCCGCCAGCCCGTTCGGACCCGCGCCGATCACCACTGCCTCGTGACCCGCATGGGTGCTCACTAATTCCCTCAACCGTGTCCGCCTCCATCTATTCGTCGATCCACCAGGCGGCGGAGCGGATTGGATGCATTCCTGATTGCATTGTAGATGGCAGCGCACATCGACGCCGCGTTGGCGAGGAGGTCGATTTCCCAACCCAAAGTGATACCATGACTCACAATTGAGTTTGGCGGGATCGACATGGCGTAGACCGGCAATCCGGAGTCCATGGGTCTGATGAGAGGAAACGCGGCGTGCCCACGATGACGGCGATGTACGACACCCTGACACTTGAACACCTGACCGGAGTCGTCGGCAAGAAATGGACCACGTTTCCGGATTGCATCGGCGCCTTCATCGCCGAAATGGATTTTGGGACGGTGCCAAGCGTGATCGAGGCGTTGCGCACTACCGTCGACCACGGATTTTTCGGGTATTTGCCCGATGCGCTGGAACAGGGTCTGGCCACTGCCTGCGCCGATTGGTACCGGGCCAACACCGATTGGGATGTTCCGACCGAACGGGTCCACTCCATTCCCGATGTATTCAAGGGGCTGGAAATCACCCTTCAGCTCTTCGCCCCCAAAGGCGGAAAAGTCATCGTCCCGACCCCCGCCTACATGCCGTTTCTGATGGCGCCCGAGCGGCAGGGGCGCGAGCTGGTTCAGGTCCCAATGCAACAGAAAGACGGACGGTGGGTGTACGATCTGGATGCGATCGACGCCGCCTTCGCCGATGGCGGCGAGGTGTTGATCCTATGCAACCCGTTCAACCCGATTGGGCGCGTGATGACGCGTGACGAGATGCTGGCGATCAGCGAGATCGTCGACAGGCATGGCGGACGGGTCTTCTCCGACGAAATCCACGCACCGATCATCTATGAAAGTCGCGCCCACGTCCCGTACGCCTCGATTTCCGAGGTCGCCGCCGGTCA
>JACCUV010000411.1 GCA_013698495.1 Chloroflexia bacterium | reverse complement strand
ACGATGGGCTTGGCCACGGAAACTCCATTTACTGCTGGCGATAGACGGCGTAGTGCCGGGAACGCAACAAACCTGCCACAACAATTCCGTGCTGAAGGTGGCACGTAGTATACCAACACGCTTGCCTCCACCGAAATGCGCCGAACGACCCCGGGCGGCGCCCAGGTCATACGGTTTTCGTGGGGGCGGTACCCCCGGTCGAGGGCGTCGCTTGGCCAACCGCGGATTAGGGGTGTCCGCCCGTGCGCCCTGGAGCCGTCCCGACATTGCTCCGGAACGCATGCATTCTTTTCGGCCCACATACCAGCCGCTTCACACCGGCGAAACCGGGAATTGCGATCGGCCCCCGCCGCTACGAATCCTCGTTCGCGAGAGCCTGCCCCAGGTTTGTCGATTAGTTCCATCTGTGCACTTCGAGCACCATGTGATGAACGTGCACACGATTTCGTCTACAAGGCGCCAGCCAGTTCCACCATCCGGTCAATGCCGTCCCTGGTGTTCAGTTCCGTGGCCGCCAGCAGAAGATAGCCCGCAAGGGCCTCATCGACCTCTCCAAGATCATACCCGCCGATGATTCCGGCCTCGAGCAGGCGGGCGTTCACGTCGCGGGCCGCGGTCGGTGTCCTGATCGCAAATTCGTTGAAGAACGGCTCAGCATAGGCAAGTTCGAAACCGTCCAGTTCTGCAAGCCGCGCGGCCAGGTAGTGAGCATTCTGGTACGACGCGGTAGCCACTTCCCGGAACCCTGCTGGCCCAACGGTCGCCATGTACACCGTCGCCGCAGTGGCCATCAGACCCTGGTTGGTGCAGATGTTGCTGGTCGCTTTCTCACGTCGGATGTGTTGTTCCCGTGTCTGCAAGGTCAGGACGTATCCGCGCTTGTCTTCGCTGTCTTTGGTGATTCCGGCGATCCGACCGGGCATCTGGCGCACATGCTTCTGTCGCGTGCCCAGCAACCCCACATACGGTCCGCCATAGTTTTGGGCGACGCCAAGCGACTGTCCTTCGGCAGTCACCACATCGGCCCCCAGCTCGCCCGGGGACTTAAGCAGACCGAGCGGCACAGGGGACGTGCTCACTACCAGCAACGCGCCCGCTGCCTGCGCTTCCGCGGCGAGCGCCGCCACGTCTTCAATCGCCCCAAAGAAGTTCGGGTACTGGATGACGACGCACGCCACATCGTCAGCGAGCAGCAGCCTAATGTCGTCGACGGTGGTGACGAATCGGTGGTCTCGTCCGCCCGCTTCAACGACGTCAATCCCCGCACCCTGAACATACGTGTTGAGCACGCGGCGGTAGGCCGGATGCACGGTCCCGGAGACGACGATCCTGTTACGTTTCCTGGTCGATGAAACCGCAATCAGGGCCCCTTCGGCGAGGGCGGTGGCGCCGTCGTACATGGAGGCGTTGGCAACCTCCGTGCCAAGCAACTCGGCCACCATCGACTGGAATTCATAGATGACCTGGAGCGTGCCCTGGGCCACTTCCGGTTGATATGGGGTATAGGCGGTGTAAAACTCCCCTCGCGCCAAAATCTGACCGACGGAGGCTGGAACGTAGTGCTGGTACGAACCGGCGCCCAGGTAAATGTCCCGCGGTTCCGGCACGATGTTCCGACTGGCCAGATCCGCCATGCGCTGCGCCGCTTCCATTTCGGTCAGCAGCGGCGGCAGGTCTAGCGTCGGGAAACGGTACCGTTCCGGGACTGGGTCGAAGAGGTCGTCAATGTTCTCGACGCCGATCGCGTCGAGCATCTCCTTGCGATCCTCAGTTGTATGTGGATTGAACGTCATGGGTTCTGTGGGGACCTCTTTGTACCAGGATGCGGGTCGCTGAGCTCGCGGCGCCCACTGCAAACTACCCCTATCGCAACGCCTAGTTCATAGGTGGAGAACATCGACACTGGCTCTAGTGAGCCAAGGCCTCGGCAAACGTGTCGTAGTCGGTCGCGCTCATCAAGCCATCGACCTGGGCCGGCTCGGACACCTGGATCTTGACCAACCAGGCCTCTCCGTACGGTGATGTGTTGATGACCTCGGGCGAATCGACCGCGCTTTCGTTGCGCTCGAGCACCTCGCCGTCAAGCGGTGCGTAAATATCGGCGGCGGCTTTCACCGATTCGACCACCGCAAACGGTTCGCCAGCGGATACACTCGCGCCTACTTCTGGCAACTCGAGATAGGTGATGTCGCCGAGTTCCTGCTGGGCATAGTCCGCAATGCCGATCGTGACGATATTGTCCTCAACAAGCACCCACTCATGGGATTTCGTGAACTTCAGGTTCGCTGGCGCCTTCATTCTTTCTCCTTCAACGCAAAATCACCATGCTTGTGGACCGTTCGTTTCGATCCAGTCCACACGCTTCACAGGTTCGTTGCTAAAACTGTTCTCGCTTGTAAAACGGGGTCCTGACCTGAACGGCCTCGACCGGTTTGTCCCTGACAATAATCTGCAATGGCTTGCCGACGCCGGCGACGTCCCGCTCGACGAGTGCGAGTCCAATGTTTTGCTCCAAAGTTGGCGAGTAGGCGCCACTCGTGACAAATCCTACTTCCCGTCCGTCCACTTCCACCACACTGTGGGCGCGAGGCGTTCCACTTCGGCCAACGGTGTTGAAACCTACCGTGCGTCGTTTCGGTCCGTCGGTTTTCACCTGCTCCATCTTGTCGCGGCCGACAAAATCGCCCTTGGTCAGGCTCACCGCCCAACCCAGACCCGCCTCGTAGGGACTGATATCGTCGCCAAGCTCCTGTCCGTAGAGCGGCATCCTCGCCTCAAGGCGAAGCGTGTCCCGCGCCCCCAACCCGATCGGGGCAACTCCCTCATCGGCTCCTGCCTCAAGCAACGCGTCCCAAATCGATCCGATCTCGTCATTCGAGGCGTAAAACTCGAAGCCGTCCTCGCCCGTATAGCCGGTCCGGGCGACTTTCGCGTCTACCCCCGCAAAAACGCCATCGCGCCAGGAGAAATAGTCGACATCTTCGACCGGGGCTTCGGTGATTTTCTTGACGATCGCCTCCGACTGCGGTCCCTGAATCGCGATCATGCCAATTCTGGGTGAAACATCCTCGATCGTGACGTCCAGATCCCGCCGCCGCTCGCGCAACGTGTTCCACCAGTCGACATCCCTGTCCGCGTTGGATGCATTCACGCAAATCATGTAGCCATCCTCGCCTTCGGGATAGCGATAGACAATGATGTCGTCCACTACACCGCCATCGTCGTTCGGCAAGAGACCGTACTTGGCCTCGCCCGGCGAAAGTGTACTGACATCGCTCGTTGTCGAGAATTGGAGAAACTTAAGCGCATCGGGGCCGGTGACGTCTACCTGGCCCATGTGACCGAGATCGAACAACCCCGCGGCGGTTCGAACGGTCCGATGTTCGGCAAGGATGCCCGCGTACTGCACCGGCATTTCCCAGCCCGCGAATGGCACGATCCGGGCGCCGAGGGCCTGGTGTCGATCAAACAACGCCGTTCGCTTCAACGATGCTTCGTGTTTGCCCACGCCTTCTCCCAACCGCGCATCAGACGCGTTCAAGCGCCAGTTTTCCGACTTCAGTGTAGGTTGGCACCGGATAGTTGCCGGTCAGGCACCCTGTGCAAAACCCTTGCCGTCCCTTGCCGATAGCGCGGAACAAACCATCGAGCGAAAGATACCCGATGCTGTCGGCGCCGATGTGCCGTCCGATTTCCGGCACGGACATCCTGGCCGCAATCAGCTCTTCTTTCCGGGCCAGGTCGACTCCCAGATAGCACGGCCAGATCATGGGCGGGGCATGCACGCGCATGTGCACCTCACTGGCTCCGGCCGCCTTGATGAGCTGGACCACTGGCCCGCTGGTCGTGCCCCGCACAATCGTGTCGTCCACGAGGATAACCCGCTTGCCCTCAACCGCCTCCGGCAACACATTGAACTTGAGCGAGACGCTGGTCGAACGCAAACGTTGATCCGGCTGAATAAACGTCCTGCCGATGTATCGATTTTTGATCAGCGCTTCCTGGTAGGGAATACCCGAGTGCCGGGCGTAGCCGATCGCCGCCGGGGTGGCCGAATCGGGCAAGCCGATCACCACATCCCCGTCGACGGGTGTTTCCCTGGCCAACTCCTCGCCCATCCGTTGCCGCATCATGTGCAACCGATCGCCCTTGATTTCGCTGTCGGGCCGGGCAAAGTAGATGAGTTCAAACAGGCACAGCGCATGGTGTTCCGGGATGCCAATTCCATGCGAGGTGACTCCCCCAGCGTCGATCTCCACAATCTCGCCTGGCTCGACCTCGCGTACGAACTCGGCGCCAATTGTCATCAACGCCGCCGACTCGGAGGCGACGACCCAGT
>JACCUV010000087.1 GCA_013698495.1 Chloroflexia bacterium | reverse complement strand
TTGAAGGACATCGGACTCGCGGGCGTCGGGTTTCGTCCGCTCTACTTCACGCCCACGTTTTCGAAGCATCGAGGCGAGCGCTGTGGCGGTGTTCAACTCCACATCGAGAATCGCGAGGCATTCGATTCCGTCGGTTTCGGCCCTCACCTTCTCGCGACAATCAAGCAGCTCTATCCCGACCACTTTGGATGGCTGCCGCCAACCAATGGCGACTATTTCATCGACAAGCTGGCGGGAACGTCGTCCTTGCGCGAAACGATTGACGCCGTACAAAATGTCGACGATCTGCTGAGCGTGTGGCGAAGCGACTCCGACACGTTCCGGACGTCTCGCTCGGACACTCTTCTGTATTGATTCTATTTCGACGACCGCGGGAGCATTGCGTGACTGAACCAGAATCGCAAATCGACCTGACGAGTCTCGCCACCGAGCAGCGAAACCCGGCCAGCGCTCAACTCGATCTGCTCGACACGCTGGAAATTGTGCGGGTAATCAACGATCAGGATCGACTCGTCGCCGAGGCCGTGGCCCGCGAGTTGCCGGCCATTGCGGCGGCGGTCGACATCTTAGTCGAGGCGATCAGAGCTGGCGGACGCCTCATCTACATAGGCGCGGGAACTTCCGGCAGGCTTGGCGTTCTCGACGCCTCCGAGTGTCCGCCAACGTACAACACCGACCCCGCTATGGTGGTGGGATTGATCGCCGGTGGGGATCATGCCCTGCGACACTCAATCGAACACGTCGAGGATCAACCAAGGGAAGGCGCCGCCGCCCTGAAAGGGGTCAATCTGAACGCCCGCGATGTCGTGGTCGGAATCGCCGCCAGCGGTCGCACACCGTTTGTGCGCGGCGCGTTCAAGTATGCAAAAGAAGTCGGCGCGACGACGATCGCGCTGTCGAATTCGCCCGCTTCGGCGCTCTCCAGAGTCGCATCAGTCAGCATCGCCCCGGTTGTCGGACCCGAAGTCGTCACCGGATCGACGCGGATGAAGGCCGGCACCGCCCAGAAAATGGTGCTCAACATGTTGTCGACCGCAACAATGGTCAAACTGGGCAAGACGTACGGCAACCTCATGGTCGATGTCCAACCGAAGAATGCGAAACTTCGCGAACGGGCCGTCGGGATTGTCCGCGATGCCGCCGATGCAACCGATGATGAGGCGCGGACCGCGTTGGCAGCGGCCGATGGCGAGGTCAAGACGGCGATAGTCGCATTGCGCGCAGGGGTCCCGACCGACGAAGCGCGTACCCGTCTTACGTCCGCCGGCGGTGTGCTCCGGGTCGCGCTGGACGAGGCAATTCAATGACTCTCTCCGTCTTTGCGGGCATCGATGGCGGCGGCACGAAGACGGTCGTTGTCCTCGTTGATGAGTCTGGCGCCGAACTCAATCGCGTGCAGACATCGACCTCGAATGCGGCGATCGTCGGGCACGATGCCGCGGGTGAGGTGTTGCGATCGGCGCTGATAGATGCGCTGAACGGCGCCGGTGTCGAATCGCCGATCTCGGCTGCCTGGTTCGGTCTCTCCGGGAGCGACCGCCCCGAAGATCATCGCCATCTCAATCCGCACCTGTACGATCTTGCCACCGAGATTCGAATGACCAATGATGCCGAACTCATCCTTGGCGCCTTGCCCGATTCGGTGGGTGTGGCGATCGTTTCCGGCACCGGGTCGGTCGCCGTCGGTCGCAACGCGCAAGGAGCGCGAGCGCGCTCGGGCGGCTGGGGCCAGATCATCGGCGATGAAGGCAGTGGGTACGACTTCGCGCGCCGGATGTTCGACGCCTACTCCCGAGAGGTCGATGGTCGAGGACCGGGTACGACGCTGACCGGTCGCCTGATGTCGCACCTGTCCTTGACCGAACCGCTTCAATTGATCGCCTACGTCTACAAATCGGACACGACCAAGGCGGACCTCGCCAAGCTCGCTGTTATCGTGGTCGAGGAAGCCGATGTCGGAGACGCGGTTGCGTTGGACATCATTGCTGCTTCCGCACGTGAACTGGCGAATACGGCATCGGCGGTCGCCCGGCGCCTTGGCTTTGAAATGACCCTGCCCCTTGCGTTGACGGGCGGCATGCTCGTCCATGTCGATCGTTTTCGCGAACAGGTACTTGACGGTCTCCGTTCGAATTGGCCCGCGCTCGAATCCCGAATCGTGCTCGATCCTGCCTTGGCCGCGGCCCAGGCGATGGCGATTGCGTCGACGAGCCAGGTGGCGCGCTGATGGCAAGTTCAGCGTTCGCGATTCGCGGTCGCTTGTTGCTCGGCACGCAACTCGAGCCTGGCGTTGTGGTGATCTCGAATGGCCGGATCGACGTGGTTTATCGCGATCCAATTTCAGATGGAAACCTGCCGGAGCGCATCGTCGAAGCGGAAATCGTTTCGCCCGGAATGATCGATCTCCAGGTCAATGGCGCCGGCGGCATGGAAATCGACGACAATCCCCGAAACATCGAGCAGGTTTCACGATGGTCGCTCCAGACCGGCTTCACCGCCTGGCTGCCCACGATCGTCTCGGCGGCGGCCAGCTTCTACCCTCGCGTTTTCGATGCGTTTGCCAACGTCGACCGCGCGATTGGCGCGACGCCCCTTGGATTGCACCTGGAAGGACCATTTCTCGCGCCAGCCCGCAAGGGCGCCCACCAACTTCGCCACATCGAGGCGGCAAACGACAATCTGTTCGAGTCGTGGAGCGATCGAGACTCGATTGCGTTGGTGACCCTTGCCCCGGAGCGGTCGGGCGGGCTTGCCCGGATCGAGTCGCTCGTCGAACGCGGCATCGTCGCCAGCCTCGGTCACACCGATGCCACCTACGACGAATTCGCGACCGGGGTTGACGCTGGCGCGACGATGGCCACTCACCTCTTCAACGCAATGTCCCCGATGCATCACCGCAATCCCGGCGCGATGATCGCAACAATGACCGACGACCGCATCACCGCCGGGATCATTCCGGATGCTGTCCACGCGCACCCCGCGACCGTGCGGCTTGCCCTCCGCGCGAAGGGGCCGGACCGGATTGCGATTGTTTCGGACATGATGTCGGCGACTGGGCTCGGACCAGGAACCTACGAGCTGGGAGGCCAATCGGTCAACGTCGACGAGACATCGGCCCGGCTTGAGGACGGCACTTTGGCCGGATCGATCCTGACGATGGACCAGGCGATCCGCAACCTCGTCGATTGGGCGGATGTGGGCGCGGGAACCGCGTTGCACATGGCCACGTGCGTGCCCGCCAAAGTCCTCGGCGACGAAACTCGCGGGCGAATCACCACCGGCGCGCGGGCCGATCTGACACTGTGGACCGACGACCTGCAGGTCGTGACCACGATCGTGAATGGCGTGGTCGCCTGGGCGAAACCCTCATAAGGGACGATCCAGATCATCTGGTAACATGATTTGTCGAGTCTGGGCGCCCGGCGCACAAACAAGCGTCCTGTTTCGAACGCACTTGATCACCTCAACTTTCAGAAACTCATTGGAGCAACCATGTCCCTGACCACCGCGGACGTCGAACATGTCGCAAACCTCGCCCGGCTCGGTCTTTCGGTAGACGAAACAGAACTCCTCAGATCGCAACTTTCGTCGATCCTGGAGCACATTGAGGTTCTCCAGCAATTGGATACCGGTCGCATCCCACCGACGGCCCAGGTGAATTCGCTGACGAATGTGCTGCGCGACGACGTTGTGCAGCAGTCGTTGCCGCAGATTGTGGTCCTGTCCAACGCGCCGCAAAGTCGCGACGGATTCTTCGAGGTACGGGCGGTGATGACCGAAGACACAGCGGAAGGCGGAAGCGCGTGATGCATTCCGATCTCACCCGTTTCTCCGCCGCTGACGCCCGCGCCGCGCTCGACGCAGGGGAGTTTTCCGCGGTCGACCTCACGCGGGCGCATCTTGCCCGAATCGACGCGGTCGATGGCGACGTGCACGCCTTCCTCCACGTCATGGGCGACGTCGCGCTTGCCCAGGCCGAAGCGGCGGATGTCCGAATCGCATCTGGCGAGGTCCTGCCGCTGACCGGGATTCCGATCGCGCTCAAGGACATTCTCGTCACCATCGATGCGCCTACCACGGCCGCGTCGAAAATCCTCGAAGGCTACGTGAGTCCATACGATGGAACCGTCGTGGCGCGCCTTCGCGAGCAAGGCGCTGTGTTCCTCGGCAAGACAAACACCGATGAATTTGCAATGGGTTCCTCGACCGAGAACTCAGCCTTTGGCCCGACCCACAACCCGTGGAACTTCTCCCGGGCGCCCGGCGGTTCGAGCGGCGGCTCGGCGGCAAGCGTCGCCGCGCGAGAAGCGGTGATCGCGCTCGGTTCGGACACCGGTGGCTCGATTCGCCAACCCGCCGGATTCTGCGGAGTAGTCGGACTCAAACCGACCTATGGCCGCGTCTCCCGTTTTGGCCTGATCGCGTTTGCCAGCAGTCTCGACCAGATTGGTCCGTTCTCGCGCACGGTTCAGGACGCGGCGATCATGCTCAACGCGATCGCCGGTCACGACCCACGCGATTCGACCTCCGTGCCGGATATCGCGCCCGACTTTCGGGCTGGTTTCCGGACCGACCTCACAGGCGTGCGAGTTGGCATCGCCCGCGAATACACGGTGGCGGGCATGGAGCCCGGCGTGACCAACGCTGTGGCAGCCGCCGCCAAACAACTCGAGGACCTTGGCGCCGAGCTGGTGGACATTTCGCTGCCGCACACCGAGTACGCCCTCGCAACCTACTACATCACGGCCCCGGCCGAGGCCAGCGCCAATTTGGCCCGTTTCGATGGCGTGAAGTACGGGCTGAGGATCGATGGCGCAACGTTGCAAGACACGTATCGCGCCACTCGTGGGCAGGGATTCGGAGCCGAAGTCAAACGACGCATCATGCTCGGGACCTACGCCTTGAGCAGCGGCTACTACGACGCCTATTACGTCAAGGCGCAGAAAGTCCGCACGCTCATCAAGCAGGACTTCGAGGAAGCATTCAAGCAGGTCGACGTGATCGCCGGACCTACCTCACCCACGGTCGCCTTCGGGCTCGGTTCCCGGATGGACGATCCGTACCAGATGTACCTTGCGGACATATTCACGATTCCGGCGAATATGGCTGGCACGCCGGGCGTGGCCCTGCCCTGCGGCTTCAGCGAGGGCTTGCCGGTCAGCCTCCAGTTGCTGGGCAAGGCGTTCGATGAGCAGACCCTGCTGGGTATCGCCCACGCCTACGAACAGGCAGCCGGCTGGCACAAGCACACCGCCGAGATTTGATGCTGACAGTTGAAGATGCGCTTCACCTGGCTCCCCAACAATGGTAGTGACCGCGCCTTGTGCCGGCCAAATCCGATGTTTGACACCTGACGAACCCGTTTCGTATAGTTCTCCGCCGGGGCCGCTAGCTCAACGGCAGAGCAACTGACTCTTAATCAGCAGGTTATAGGTTCGAATCCTATGCGGCCCACCACGACACGCTCCCGGCACTCGCGGGGGCGTTTTGGCGTCCTCCTGCTCAGGTGGGCCGCGATTTGGCATACGATCCGATACCGCATTTCCGGTTGACATGTCCTTGCGTAGTCCCCATGATGAGGACACGAGATGACCACATAGCACAATTGAGAACGTGCCCATGCCGATCTCATCAGCCGTACCTTCTCCATCGGACCCAATACCGACTCGTCTCGCTGAGCGCGTCAGTCAGTCGTATCTCGGTCCGAAGCCGCTCACACCCCTGATTGGAAGAGAAGAAGAACTGCGGCTGATAGCCGGTATCCTCGTGCGCGACGACGTGCGCCTGCTCAATCTCACCGGGCCGGGCGGCATTGGCAAAACTCGCCTTACCCTTGGCGCCGCCAATGCGTTGATCGAAGACTTCCCCGATGGCGTGTACGTCATAGAGCTCGCTTCGCTTGCGAATCCTTCACTTGTCATCTCGGCCATCGCCAAAGCGCTCGCGGCGCCCGATCTCGGCATCGAATCGATGCCGGAAGCCCTCAAG
>JACCUV010000358.1 GCA_013698495.1 Chloroflexia bacterium | reverse complement strand
CGACCGGTTGCGTGCCGTATCGGTTTCGAATGGCGACCGGCAATGCAAGGCAGGCTAGTTTCCGGTGAATTTTTTGGCGACGTCGTCGACCTTGTCCTTGGCGTCGGCTTTGCCTTCATTGGCCTCACCCTTGACCTGGTCCATCTGACCCTCGGCCTGCTTCTCCTCGTCGTTGGTCATCTCGCCCATTTTTTCCTTGGCCATGCCCTTGACCTTGTCAAATCCGCCCTGAAGTCGGTCTTTGGTGCTGTCGCTCATGGATGTAACTCCTTTGAATGAAACACGCCTTTTGGTACGGCCCGATGAGACTACCACACGCGAGCCAATCACCGACCTCGCGAAGGGCCAGCCGTTCGACGCGCTTCCGGCTCCGGCGCGAATCGTTCATGTCGCTTGCGGGACCAATGCGCAACAGTGCGTTAACATTCCGGTGGAGCGTTCGCTCTCACTAGCCGGAAGGACCAAGTTTGTCAGGCAATAGCCAAGCAGCGACAACCAACTCCACATCGGAGCGCGATGACGGCGATTTAACCGATCTCCTCAGCGAATTGCGCGTGCTGCTGCCCGGCGCCCAGACGCTGGCCGCGTTCCTGATCATTTTGCCCTTCAACGCTGGCTTCGCCGAGATTCGGAGTGAGGAGAAGGCGGTCTACGTCGTGACCTTCCTCTGCTCGATCCTCGCCCTGATCCTGTTCACGGCTCCCGCCGCCCAGCACAGGCTGCAGCGGCCATTGCGCAACCGGGAGGGGTTCAAGAACACCGCCACGCGGTTTGTGATCGCCGGACTCGTGCCGCTTTCGCTAGCGCTCATTTTGGCCACGCAGCTCGTGCTCTCCGAGGTGGTCGCTACCCGATGGGTATCGTGGTCGGTGGCTGGAGTGGTCGCGCTGGTGATCCTGGTTCTGTGGTGGATCGTGCCGACGCGCCGCCACGCCAAACAAGCCGGATTTGAGGATTGACCGGGCACGCGCTTCCTGAGCTTCCCGTATCCCTACCGGTCTGCCTGGACTTCCTCATCGACCGCGTCCACGAACGCCGCCATCGAGGCGAACACCCAGTCGGCCTCAACATTCTGGGTTGGAACCGGGGTCGCGCCATAACCGGGAAGACGCTGGCGACGATCGATCCAGACCGTTGCCAGGCCGGCGCCCTTGGCCGGAACGTGGTCGTGAAAGAGACTCTGCGCCACATGCAGCAATCTGTTTGGCGCGATCCCCATCGTCTCCACCTGCGCAAGCAATGCCGCGAAGTTTCGCGGGTCTGGTTTGTACGATCCAATCTCCTCCGCCGTCAGGATCGCATCGAAGGCGACTTCGAGTTGCGCGTTGCTGGCCGCGAACGATGCCCGGTCGACATTGGAGAGGACGATCAGTTTGAACCGACGCGAAAGTCGTTCAAGGGCGTCGGCGGAATCGGGAAATGCCGGCCACTCAGGCACTGACGCGCCGATCTCGGCCGCGAGACTGGCAGGAACATGCACGCCATGCGTGGCGCCCGTGGCCACGATGCTGCGCCCAATGATTGCGGGGTAGGGCAGGCGCGGCGCCTCGCGCTCGGCCTGGGCCTCCGCGATTGCGTACGTCGCCAGCAATGCATCGGCATCGAGCTGCTGGTCTCCATGCCGACTGAGCCGTTCCAGACCCCGTCGCAAACCTTGCTCCCAGTCGATGAGTGTGCCGTAACAATCGAAACTTAGGACCGCGAAATCAGTCAGGCGCACGGGCTTTTTCCATTCTCGCAACGTTATCGTGCGGACCGTCGCTCTGACTGGCGTGTCAAGGCTAAATTGCCACGCCACGCAACTTGGCGCGACGTTCGTGTACTGGCCCATTTGCCGTCGTCATGCCCCGACGACTGTCAGGTTACGACGTCCGCTCCACTTCCTCGACTTTGCCGGAAGCGGCGGCGCGGGCGGCGGCTTCCATCAAGGCGATGCTGCCCAGATTGTCGCGGGCGGAGGTCTCTGCGTCGTCGCCTGTCGCGATCGCCTTCGCGAAAGCGACCAGTCCCGCCGATCGGCCGTGGAAGCGCGGAGTCACCAGCGGCAACGCCTCCTCCTCCTTGCCCAACTCCCGCACCTTGACGACGTCGCCCTTCGAGCCGGCCTCGGCCCCCTCGCGACTCGTGAAATAGATATTCGCTCGCTCGCACTCGATGTTCCAATCGCCCGCCCAGGTCGTCGGACGATCCGGGCTCAACCAGCTACCGCGATAGGAAACGACCAACCCGCCCTCAAACTCAATCGTGATCGCCGCCGCCGCCTCATCCTCGAAGTTGCTCCAGGCTGGGTCCGTGATGCGGGCGAAGACGTTGACTGCTTCCCGGCCGAGGATCAACCGCATCAGGTCAAAGTGGTGGATCGCCATGTCGAAAATCAGCGGGTGCGGAAAGAGGTAGTGGCGATGACCGGCCTTCGGCGCGCTGTTGGCCCACTTCCGGAAATCGACGCGCACCGTGCCGACCGCGCCGTAGCGCTGTTCCCGCACAATCTGGGCCGCCTTCCGGACAGCGGGATAGTGGCGATACTGTTGGCTGACCATCAACACCCGGTTCGTTTTCTCCGCCACCGCGACACCGAGTTTCGCTTCATCGACCGAGATCGCGAACGGTTTCTCAACGAGCACATGCTTGCCGGCCTCCATCGCCTCGATCGCCAGCGGCACATGGGCGACCTGTGGCGCGGTGATCAACACGGCGTCGGCTTCCACGTTGGAGAACGCCTCTTCCAGCGACGCGAAGCACCGCTCGGTGGGAAGGTCGAGGCGCTTGCGGGCGATCTCCAACGTCGGAGCGTGGGCATCGACCCAGCCGACGCGCTCGAACTGGACCACTGGCGGAATCGCATTCAATTCCCAGTCCTGACCCCACCCGCCGAGACCGACATGCAGCAACTTGACCGTCACGTTTGCTCCTGTACTGTTGTCGATGTTCCACCGCGAGTCCCGACGCAACTCATTTCGCGTGGCGATCATACCGCTGCTCGTGCATTGACGCGACTTCGATCCCGAGGCGAGACCACCCGACGCCGCCCATCCCGGGTAAGATTCCCTTGGCATGCGGCGTGTTTGCGGGCGGGCAGATTCCCGCACGTCCGATTTAGAAGAGGGAAATGCGGCAAACATGGCGAGTTCTCCAGCAGGCAAGGTCAATGTCGGTATCGTCGGGGCCGGCAATATCTCGGACATCTATCTCAAGAACCTGAGCGCCATGTTCGACAATATCAATGTCGTCGGCATCGCCGATCTCGTGGTCGAACGCGCGCAGGACCGTGCTGAGAAATTCGGCGTCGGCGCCTTTTCGGTCGACGAATTGTTGGCGCATCCGGATGTGGAGATCGTCCTCAACCTCACGATCCCGGCGGTGCACGCTGAAATCGCCGGCAAGGCGATCGCCAATGGCAAATCCGCCTACAACGAGAAACCGCTGGCCACCAACCGTGAAGATGGCAAGGCGTTGCTCGCCGAGGCGTCGGCTCAGGGCGTGCTGGTCGGTTCCGCCCCGGATACCTTCCTCGGCGGCGGTTTGCAAAGCGCCCGCAAGTACCTTGACGATGGCTTGATCGGCGCACCGGTCGCCGTGAGCGCCCAGATGCTTGGTCATGGCATGGAGTCGTGGCATCCGGACCCATCCTTTTTCTTCCAGCCGGGCGCGGGGCCGTTGTTCGATGTCGGTGTTTACTATGTGCAGGCGCTGGCCTCGATGATCGGCCCCGTGGCGCGCGTCGCATCGATGGCGCGGGCCAGTTTTCCGGAACGAATTGTCGGCAACGGACCGAAACTCGGGGAGAAAATTGCGGTAAACACTCCTACCCATATCATGTCGTCGCTCGAGTTCGAGAACGGTGTGATCGGAGCGCTCGGCGCGTCGTTCGACGTGTGGGAAACGACCAACTCCACGCTCGTGATCTATGGTTCCGAGGGAACGCTTCGGTTGCCCGATCCCAACACCTTCGGCGGGCCACTGCAACTGCTCAAGGGTGGAGAGACGAAGTGGACCGATCTCCCGCTCGTCTACGGAAATACGGAAAACAGTCGGGGACTTGGTGTATGGGACATGGCCAACGCGATCCAGACTGGCGAGGCGGTGCGCGCCAGCGGCGAACTTGGTTACCACGTGCTTGACATCATGACGGCTGTGCTGGATTCCGCCGAGCAAGGCCGCCACGTCGAGGTTGAAAGCACCGTCGACCGCCCGGATCTCCTTCCGCTCGCGTAGGGGCCGGCTCGCCCGCACGCGCGGTTGATCCGCCTCATGGGGGCCGGCCTCGTGCCGGCCCGTCCACTTCCGGGAGAAAATGGCGCCCATGAACCCCACCCCGGTCAGCCCCGTCACCGTCGGCATAGTCGGCGCGGGTTTCATCTCGGACATCTATCTTGCGAACCTGACGACCCGCTTCGACAACGTGAGGGTCGTCGCGGTCGCTGACCTCTCGGTCGAGCGGGCCGAGGCCCGAGCGGCAAAGTACGGCATTGCGGCGATGACAGTCGATGACCTATTTGCCGATCTCGGAATCGAGCTGGTGGTCAACCTCACGGTTCCGGCCGCTCACGCCGACGTCGCGATGCGCGCGGTGGCAGCCGGGAAGTCTGTCTACAACGAGAAACCGCTGACGGCCACCCGCGAGCAGGGTCAGGCGCTGTTGGCGTTGGCCAGGGACAACGGCGTGTTTGTCGGCGGCGCGCCCGACACTTTTCTCGGCGGCGCCCTGCAGACGGCGCGCAAACTGATCGATGACGGCGCGGTCGGCCGACCGATCGCCGTGAATGCCATCATGTACACCCACGGCCACGAAAGCTGGCATCCCGATCCCGGCTTCTACTACCAACCGGGCGCGGGCCCAATGTTTGATATGGGACCGTATTACGTAACTGCGTTGGTCAGTCTACTTGGACCAATCGTGCGCGTCGTCTCCAGCACCGGTGTGGGTTTCGCCGAGCGCATCATTTCCAGCGAGCCGAAGTTCGGCGAAACGATCCATGTCAACACGCCAACGCACATCGCCGCTACGCTCGACTTCGCCAATGGTGCAATCGCCACCCTCACGACCTCGTTCGATGTCTACGACACCGTCCACTCCCGCCTGACAATTCACGGAGCCGAAGGCAGTTTGCAACTACCCGACCCGAACACGTTTGGCGGCACGGTCTCGCTCCTCCAACCGGCCGCGTTCTTGTCGAGGCGCGATCCGCTCTCGGTCGGCCGCACTCCGGACGACAGGGCCGACCCGAACCGTGTTGCCGCGCCGCGCTGGGAAGACGTGCCGCTCACGCATGGCTATACCGACAACAGCCGCGGGATTGGCGTCGCCGACCTGGCGCGAGCGATTCGCGACGGCTCACCGGCCCGCGCCAGTGGCGAACTCGCCTGTCACGTCCTGGACGTGATGCACGCCACGCTCGAATCCAGTGACCAGAACCGCCACATCGCGATCGCCAGCACCGTCGATCGGCCGGACGGGATGCCCGCCTCGTAGGGGTCGACACGGGTCGACCGATGGGCGAGGGTCGACACGAGGTCGACCTCTACCAATGCGCCGCGCGGGGTTGGGAGCGGTCGCGAGTGACAACCAGCACATCGAGCAGCTTCCGCTCCAGGCAAATCCGGGTGTCGGCGTGTACCGGGGCGTCCCACAGGTTGTGCAGCTCGTGCGGATCGGCGATCAGGTCGTACAGCTCACCAGTCCGCTCCCGGGTCGTCGCCGGTGGTCCATGCTCGACGATCAGCTTGTAACGACCGTGCCGGAGCATCGAGAGAAACACGGGAGGATCGTAGGGATGCCCGCTGTTGAGGTACTCGCAGAACGCCCAACCGCGCGGTTCGGCATCCGCGTCGCCGCGCGCCAGCGGCAGCAAACTCATGCCCTGGCTGGCGGGAAGCGGGTTGAGGCCGGCGGCGTCCAGGATCGTCGGGTTGAGGTCGATCCACTGCACCAGCTCCGCCCGGCGCTCCCCAGCGGGCAAGTGGCCCGGCCAGCGCATGATCAGCGGCACTCGGA
This sequence comes from Chloroflexia bacterium, assembly GCA_013698495.1. Lineage (GTDB taxonomy): Bacteria > Chloroflexota > Chloroflexia > Thermomicrobiales > UBA6265 > JACCYX01. The sequence goes on along the minus strand of JACCUV010000358.1, from coordinate 4,829 downwards.
CAGCAGGATCGTAGAGCATCGGACCCTTGAGCAGAAGCTGGTGATCGCCCAGCATTTCGCCGTGGTCGCTGGTGAAGATCACCAGTGTGTCCTCAGCAAGATCAAGGTCGTCGAGGCTATCGAGGATGCGCTGCACTTCGTCGTCGATTAACGAAACCATCGCGTAGTAGGCGGCGACGATCTGCCTGATCTCGTCGAGCGAATGACTGCCGAAGCCGCGGGCGTGCCCGGCGTAACTCTCGGCCGAGGCCCGGCGCTGGATTTCGGGCTTGGTCTCCAGCTCGCCGGGATAGCCGATCGGGTCGGGCAATGTGGCGGGGTCGTAGCGGTCGAGGTATTACTGTGGAGCCACAAACGGGTGGTGAGGATCGAAGAAGTTGACCCACAGGAAGAACGGCTCGTGCCGATCGCGTTGTTCGGCAATGAACTCGTTAGCCCGCTCGCTCGCCCAGCGGCTATAGTGCGCTTCGGTTGGCATCGTATCGAAACCGGCCGCCTGATGTCGCTCGCGCTGACCGTTGTCCTTGACGCGCTCGAAGTGGGCTGGATGGGCCTCCCGCAACCACTGGTGATAGTCGTTGTCGGGAGATGAATGGGAAGGATCGTGCGCCCATTTGTAGAAACGATATCCGTCGTCGGCGGGGCGGGGTTCGGTGCGCCCGGCGAAGCAGTGGGAAAGGTGCATTTTCCCGATCATGCCGCAGTCGTAGCCATCGTTGGCCAGCGCGGTCGAAAACAGCTCCGCGTCGTCGGGCAATGTCACACCATTCCCCCACAGACCATGCGCGCTCGGGTACTGTCCCGTGACGAGACTGGCGCGCGACGGGGCGCAAACCGGATTCTGGACATAGCATTGCTCGAACAGCACACCATCCGCCGCGAGCGCATCGACGTTCGGGGTCTGAATATACGGATTTCCGTAACAACCAAGCGCGTCGAAGCGGTGCTGGTCGGTGCAGATAAAAAGGATGTTCGGTTTTTCCGGCACGTCGACGTATCCCTCTCCCGAGTATTGGCAGTGACGACGACTCTCTTATACACCGTTCTGGTGACTATCCATCTCTCCGACATCGGTAGGGGCTCTCCGAACCCAACCCGAACGTGCCCCGGACGTGCAGCCGAAGGAGGAAGGGACGGAAATCCTCCTGCGTCGGGCGGGGCCGTCCACGTCCAGATTTCAAGACATGGCAATTGCGCCCGGAGCCAGCATGATCAGCGGGCGATCGATCAATGCGGACAGGTATTGTCCGCTCACGTCCCTAGACTCTGCTCTGGAGGTCAAGCGCGACCTCTCCGGGCGAAGCATTGGACAGGGCCGCGGCCGGAAGGGGAGGATCTTGCGCCTGTCCAGAGCGGAGCGTGGGGTCCTCCCGGTGTCCTTTCGGCGCGGCTGTACATGAAAGTATGAGTTATCGAATGACAGATGCGAAAGGCCGCAATGGCGCGCGCGATTTTGATTTCCTGTTTGGATCGTGGCGGATCGCCAACCGGCGGCTCGCGTCGCGATTGACAGGCTGCACCGAGTGGGGGGCATTCTCGGCGTTGCTCACCTGTCAACCAGTGCTCGGCGGAATCGGGAACATCGACAGCTTCACCCCTGTCGATTGGGCCGGGCGCGAAGGGTTCGAGGGCGGCGCACTGCGACTCTATGACCGCGAGCAGGGAGTCTGGCGCATCTGGTGGATGACCAACGCCAGCGGTGAGCTCGACGCGCCGGTCATCGGCCGCTTCGTCGATGGCGTCGGGGCGTTCTACTGCGACGACATGCATGAGGGTCAACCGGTGCAGTGCCGGTTCCTGTGGCACGACATTCGGCCGGACTCCGCGGCCTGGGAGCAAGCGCTCTCGCCAGATGGCGGCGCAACCTGGGAGACCAACTGGGTGATGAGCTTCACGCGAGTGCGCTAACCCGGACTATTCACCAGACAGGCACGACCGGTAGTGGCGGACCCGTGCGACGGCCCACAAGCGAATGGTTGCTGCCTACGACGCCTTCCGATGCCGCTCGACGTGCTCGCGCAGCGCGGCGTTGATGGCGGTTTGGTACTTCTCCTCGGTGTGCCTGAACCAGGCAAGCACATCGCGATCGATTCGCAGCGTCACCTGGTCCTTGACCGGACGAAAGTATGGGTTGCGAACCGCTCGGCTCCATTGTTCGTCGGTGATCTCAGGCATATCCGACAAGTCGATGTCTTCGTCCCGAATTGCGTCAATCGCTTTAATTGACTCTGCAATTCTCTGCTCACGCTCCTCCTCAGGAATGTCTTCGCTCCTGACGATTCGCTCTTCCTTGTCTTCGTTTGTCATGCGTGATTCGCCTGCGCAACAGGCTCGCCTTGGGAGAATAGAGGTCTGTGTGCGATTGATACCACAATGGACGCAAACGCCGCCCAATACCGGTTCGCCCAGGCGCGACCGCTGTGTTTTCGGAGGCGCTTGGCGCCCTACAAATCAGAGAAGTCGAGATAACGCTCTGACTCGAATTTCGACGGGTCCAGCTCCATCCCGAGACCGGGAATCTCGTTGACCGTGATCGTACCTTTGACCGGCTTGATCGGGTTGAGGAGGAAGTGCTGGTGAATCTCGTTCCACTTCACGAGGTACTCGATCCACGGCACGGTGACGATCGTCGAGGCGGCGCTGAGGTGGACGTTCGCCGGGGTCGAATGCCCATGCGGAATCACCGGCACGTCGTACACCGATCCAAGCGTGATGATCTTCCGCAACTCGGAGATGCCGCCTGCCCAGTAGGTGTCAGCCTGCACGAAATCGAGCGCACGGGCGTCGAGCAACTGCTTGATTCCCCAGCGCGTGTATTCGTGCTCGCCGCCAGCCGTCGGCACGAGTGAGCGTTCGCGAATCTCAGCGTACTGCTCGATCTTGTCCGGCATCACCGGCTCCTCGATCCAGTAGGGCGAGTACTCCAGCAGCAATTCCGACATGTGTACGGTGTAGGGCACGTCCCAGCTCATCCAGGCGTCGATCATGATCTCGACATCGGGTCCGACGGCGTCGCGAAGCGTCCTGATCAGCTCGACATTCTTGCGGATGCCGTCGTGACCGTCGGACGGGCCGTTGCGCACGAACCACTTGGTCGCCTTGTAGCCCTCGTCCGCAAACTTTTTCGCCTGCTCGAATGCCTTCTCCGGTTCGATCGAGTAGCCAAGGGCGCTGGCGTAGGCAGGGATTTCCTTGCGGACCGGACCGCCCAGCAACTGGTACACGGGAGCATTTGCCCACTTGCCGCGAATGTCCCACAGGGCGCAATCGAGCACGCTGATCGCGAACATCGCTTCGCCCTTGCGGCCATGCACAGCCGAGCGGTACATGATGTCCCACAGGCGCTCGGTGGCGATCGGGTCCTCGCCGATCAACAGGTCCCGGAACTGGCGCCAGGCGATGAAGGCGACATCGAGCGAGGTTGGCCCGCCGATCCCGGTGATCCCCTCGTCGGTTTCGATCTCGATGAAGACCGAGGACACGGGCAGCCCGCGATCGTCGGTCGAGCGCATTTCCTTGCGTTGGCGCGCCTTGTATTCGGGATAGATGTCGATCGGCTGGATCAGGCGCTCCTCCCAGAAGACGCCCGCGAATGGCAGCGTTCCCGAAACCAGGTGCAGGCGAACATCGGTGACTTTCATGTGGGGCAACCTTCGCGGCATGTGGACCGCGCATTGACGGCGTCGAGGACGCCAAAACAGGATGCGTCAGCCTACCAAGCCTTCCGAGGGGTGGGAAGAGTCCGTCCGAGGTCAGAACCGGGGGTGCTACTGGCGCGCCGCAATCTCCTCGATCGCTCCCTGGTGAGCATCGAAGTGACGGGTCGTGGCGCGGAAAATTCTGGCGATGATCGGTTGTCCATCGTCGGCGCCGGCGTCATCGGGCAGGAAGTCCGTGTACGACTTTTGTAAATCTTCGTCGCTCATCGCGGCCACCAGCGTGCGCAACTGCTCGTGCGTCGCCCGCACCAGGGCCAGCACATCGCTCCCGACCAGATCGCGGGACGCCTCGTGGATCGCGGTGTTGATCGTGTCCGTATCTCGGCTCAGGTACACCGATTCCTGGATGCCGAGCCCCTCGTGGCGCGGTTTTCCCTGCAACAGATAGACAATGGAGCGCTCCCACGCCGCGATGTGAGCGAGATGATCCTTTGCGTTCCACCTGTCGGCGTCGAGTTCGGCGGTCAGTTGGGCGTCGCTGAGCCCCTCGAATGCGCCCTCCAATCGCGACCATGTGCGGTCGATGCGCGCGATCAACTCGGCCTTGTTTGTTGGCGCCGGTACTACAGTCATGGATTCCTCCTTGTGCCGCGATGTTCGCCGTCGAATTGCGAATCTTCATCCAGCGTACCCCCGATCGTCCAGCGCCATGCCACGTCGCAACCAGCCCACCGCCGCCCCGGGATATGAAAGAGACTCACTCGGCAATCGGAACGCAGAAAACCACTCAAACATTGGGCGAAATGTATACCGATCTGGTGTACAATGGCGGCGCCAATCACTCGGTCAGACGGCAAGGATGAATTGCAATGACAACGACACCGCAAGTGCGTACCCGGCGCGATCAGACCATTAATATCCGGGCAAGTCTCGAACAACGCGAACTGATTGATCGCGCGGCAACCGCAATGGGGAAATCCCGTTCGGAATTCATGGTTGAATCGGCGACTCGTGAGGCGAAAGAAGTTCTTCTCGACGAGACGTTTATCGTGGTGGATGCCGAAACATTCACCTGGTTCACGGATCTGCTGGAAACACCTCCACAGCCTACAGAGGCGCTGATGCGGCTCGCTGCCCCCAAGTCTCAATGACGTCAGGCTCAGCCTCGTT
>JACCUV010000349.1 GCA_013698495.1 Chloroflexia bacterium | reverse complement strand
GTGGAGGACCTTGCCCTGGCGGCGAGTGACGCGCGCGCGAATGACATCGCCGGGCGCGGTGCGGGGCACGAAAACAGTGAGGCCATCGTCGTCGAAGCCAATTCCGAGTCCGCCGCCGACTATGCGGTCGATCGTGAGGTTCTCGACGAAGCGCTCGGGCAGGTTTTCCTGGGTGGCGCGAGGACGGCGGTTCTGGCGCTGACCGCCTGGCCGTTGGGTCGGGCGGGCCAACTTGCGGAAAGGCCGGGCTGGTCGGGGAGGTTGTGGTTCGGTCATAGGGGATGTTTTCCTGTGGGCACGTTGGCGATGAACGCGGTATGAATGAAGGCCATGACATCGCTGTTGCCGCCAAGTTCGAGGGCGATTGCGCGAGGTTGGGCCAGAATCGTCACCTGGAAATCGAGAAACGGGCAGCATTGACGTTCGTAGCGCACGAAATCGAGGACGGATGCGGCAATTTCGTCGGTGTTCGACAGGCGCAAACGGTAGCCGGCATCGGTGCGTTCGACCGATTCGACGCGCGAGAGCAACCCGGCGCGAATCTCTTCGAGCCGCGCCGCCAACTCAGGCGTGGTCAAGCGGCAGGCGATCGGCGACTCGTTTTCCATCGGGGTTATCCTTTCGACAGCATCGCGACCCGCTGGGGATCGCCGCCTTCTATTGTAGTCGCCTGGTCCATGTATTCATTGAGGTGATCGGTTGACGGCAACGCAAGCCACACCGTGGAAACTCGGCATCCTGCTTTCGGGCGCCGGTCGCACGCTCGAAAATCTGCTCATGGCGATTGACCGTGGCAAACTCAACGCCACTGTGGCGGTCGTGATCGGTTCGGTTGCCGAGGCGCGCGGACTGGAGATCGCGAGGATCGCTGGAATCCCGCATTGTGTGGTGGCGCGAGGATCGTTCGGTTCGCTCGATGATTTCAGCGCGGCAACGTATGCCGCGCTTGAACCGCATAGCGTCGACTTGATCGCGATGGCGGGCTACTTGCGCAAGATGCTCGTCCGCCCGGACTGGGAAGGACGAATCCTGAATATCCACCCTTGCCTGTTGCCAGAAGCCGGCGCCTATGCGGCCGGCAAGGGCAAGTTCGGGGAACGGGTGCACGCCGCGGTGATCGCCAACGGGGACACCGTGACCGGAGCGACGGTGCACGTGGTCACGAACGATTATGACGAAGGACCGCCGCTGGCGCGAGTCGAAGTTCCGGTGATTTTAGGCGATACCCCGGTCACGCTGGGCAGTCGTGTGTTCCAGGCCGAAAAAACGCTGTATCCGGCGACGATTCAGACCTACATCGACCATCATCCAGAGTTGCGGAGACGGACAAAGGTATTGTCCAAACAGTCGGTGCAATGAACAATACGAGGACAACCAAACGATACGCAATTGTCTCTCCCGGGCGGCCAATTACGTATTTCATCACGGTTGCCATTTCACCAAGGGACCATGGTGTCAACAAGATTCCGCTCAGGCCCGGAATGACAACGCCGCATATCGTGGGATGCTGGTTTGCTACTACGCAGGATGCTCGAACAGGTCGTACATATGGCATTCGAGAACGCAACGACTGAAACCGAATCAACTCCCCGACGGCGCTGGGCGCCCTGGGTTGCGTTCCTCTTGCTCCTTGCGCTCGTCGCGATCGTCGTGCTTCATCCTGGACTGCGCGGGCTGGCGGGCGACACCATGCGCGAAATGCTGTCGATCTCACCGGTTTTCCTGGCGCTGATCGTCGTCTTCAAGGTGCTGCAGTCGCTGTTTTCGGCGTTGGCCTGGCGCAATGTGCTGCTCGCCGCATGGCCCCGCGCCGATTTGTCCTACCGCTTCGTGCTCGGCGTTGAGCAAGGTCAGGTTGCGATCAACACGGTGCTTCCGGCGCGGGCGGGGACATGGGCGATGCTCGGCATTTTTGGCCTCTCGATCCGGGGCGCGCGGCCGCCGAAACTCCTCGCCGTGTGGGGTGTGCAGAATCTCGCCTTTCTGTTCTTCGCGCTCGCCAACTACACCCTGCTCGCGATTGGACTCCCGGAACAGGCACAACAGAGCGGTGGCGTGACCGATCGCGTGTCGAGCTTCGCCTCGGCGCAACCCCTCTTGACCGCGGGAATTGCGGCGATGATCGCGATCCTGCTGCTCGCGATCGTGTTCCTGGCGCGCCGCAAGATCGATCGGATCCGGCAACAGGTGCTGGAGGGATTGGCGATCCTCCGCCCGCCCGCGCGCTATTTCCGGTTGCTCTTTCTCCCCTCGCTGGCCTCGTTCGTTTTCAGTTGCGCATCCTACGTGGTGCTGCTGGCGGCGTTCGAGATCCCGGTCACGATCTGGACGCTGGCCCTCGCGCTCGGGTCGAACGCGCTGGCCGGCGCGGTGCGGGTCACGCCAGGCGGTTTCGGCACAACCCAGGCGATCGACGTGATCGCGCTCAGCAGTTATGCGGCGCCGGAGGTAGTGACCGCCTATTCCCTTTCCGAAATCGCGATCACGGCCGTCGCCAGTTCAGGCATTGCGGTCGTCGCGCTGCTCTCCGTCAGCGGCTGGCGCGGGTCGAGGGCGCTGCTCCTCAACCTGCATCGGGGCGAGCTGGCTGCAGGCATGCATACCCTGGGGGCGCGACGGCGAGCACTGCAGGAGCGGGCGTTTCGGCGGAGAAGAGCTACGCGCGGCAAATAGCCGTGGGCGGGGCTGCAAGGAAAACGGGCGGACACCCCTGCATGAACGTCGTCGAGTTGGGGTTTGCGACCGGGGGTACCGCCCCTACGAATTCCGTCCCCAATTTCCTTCTCGAACAGTCAACGCCTGGTCGCGAGGTTATCAGTCCGGGAGGCGGCGGTAGACGAGGTCGCCGAGAGCGACAAGCGGCGGCGGCGCGCCCGGCGTGGGTTCGAGCGTGGCGTAGAAGCCACGCGTGCCAAGATTCAGGAATTGCAGCGTTTCGGTGATGACGAGGTCGGGGCGTCGATCGCGCGCGTATCCGGAGCAGAACTTGCTGAACTCGACGCAGGGTTTGGCATATTCGACGGACGTGAGCGCGACGGGACCACGGGCGCTGACGATCACGAAGCCGTGCATGACGTCGGCCGAGGTGAAGATGCCCGCGGCATCGACGAGGATGTTCTCTCCGGCTACGCCATCGACGAGGTGACCGCCGAATCGGGACCGCATCTGGCGGTAGTGTCCGGTGAACCCGAACGAAACGCCGTTTTCGGGGCGGTGCTTCGATTGCGGATGATCGCGATGGTGGACATCGGCGATCTCTCTCAGGTCGACGCCGGTGACGCCGCCGTCGTCGAGCCGCAAGGCGGGCACGGCCCGAATCGGACTCGGGTCGTACCAACTACGAGGACGTCCACCGTGTTTCAACGACGACGTCTGAACCTGGAGGCGGACGATGGGTCCGATGAGTTCGAGGTTGCCCAGGCTATCCATGGTCAGGCTTGCTTCGGCGGAGATGGTCACGGGCAACCTCGTGGGGATAGTGGGGCGGATTGATTTCGGTTGAGTATACGAGGGCTACGTCGCTGACTTCCGCCGATCGCGGAAACGGCGAACGCGCTCGGCTGTGCCGCAGGTCGCGGCCGAGCAGAAACGTCGACTGCCGTTTTTGCTGCCGTCGAGGAAGAACCGTTGGCAATTTGGAGCCGCGCACTGCCTGACTTTAGCCATACGCGGGCTGCTGAACAGGTCAACCGCCGAGTGCGTCACCACCCACACTACGCGATCGAGTTGGTTGCCCTCGTTCCATTGCCAGGTGATGCCGTCGCCCCCAGGCACGTACCGGCCCGAGTCAAGGGCGTGTCGCCACTCCTCGTTGCAGGTCGCCATCGATTCACCTGGCGGTTCGACGCCCGACGTCAGCGACGACACGATCTCGTAGAGTGCGCGCCGCAAGGCGGTTGCCCGACTGCGCACGGATGCGGCCTCGCGAGGTTCCTCGGCGGCGTGACGGAGCAACTGACTCGCCTGGTCTTCGCCCATCGCGCCGGCGTGCGTGAACCACTCGATGACATTGACGTAGCCGGGGGCGAAGGAATCGAACCCGCCTGGCTGGTCATGGTCCTCGACGGTGTTGATGAAGTCGAGGCAGAGGTCGCCACCACGCAAGGGACCGAGGGACCTCCGGCCAATCTCGCGTGGTTGATGGCTCTTGCCGTAGAGGGTAGGCGCCAGCGTCATGGTGTCCTCTCCACTGTAACGCGCAAACTGCTGTTGACAGGTTATTCCGTCGCGCGGATTGGCGCCACCCGCCTGCGAACGGTAGGGCATTGAGGACTGGTAGAATTCCGCTGATGCGGTTGATCGCGAAATCATTGTTCCGTGAGGGTTTGGGCGAGGGTAGAGGCAAAGTGGCGCAAACGGCGGTCTTCGATCAAGCGATCTACGTCTCGAAATCAGATTTTACGAACTTTCAGAACTGCGCGGGGTTCGCGTGGCTGGCGAAGCATCGGCCCGAACTCATTCCCAGGGAAACCGATCCGGGGACGATCCGGCGAATCGCATCCGGCAATGAGGTCGAGATGCTGGCCCGTGAGCTGTTTCACGGTGGTGTGCACATCGACACCTGGGACATGGTCGAGGCCGTAGCGCTCACGAACGCGGCGATCGCCGATGGCGTCACCACGTTGTTCCAGGCGACGGTGCGGACCGCGCGGGGCCTGCTGGCGCGGGCCGACATTCTGACTCGACATGGGGACAGCTGGGTACTGTTCGAAGTGAAATCGACGACCTCGATCAAGAAGGAACACGTCGCCGATGCCGCGTTCCAGACGATCGCCTTCACCGAAGCCGGATTCGACATCGCCGAAACCCACCTCATTCACCTCAACAAGGACTACCGGCGAGCCGGTGAGCTGACGCCCCCGACACTGCTGGCAGCGCACAACATTGGCGCGAAGATGCAGAAAATTCGATTGCGGACCGAGCAGGACATCACCCTTGCGCTTGAAACCCTGCAGAATCCGGATCGTGAAGCAGTATGCCTTTGCGACATGGGCACGCGCAACCAGCGGTGCCCTGCCTTTGCGCATTTCCACCCTAACATTCCCGGTGGCGCCACGGTTTACGACCTGGGCAGCATCAGTGGCAAGGTGCTTGGGGAGGCGCTCGCCCGCGGGATTGTGAACCTCGTCGATTGGCCGGCCGAGATCCGGGTGACGGCACGGCAACAACGCCAGATCGATGTGCTGCGGAGCGGCGAAGCGCTGATCGATCGAGTTCAGCTCCGGCACTTCCTGGACCGTCTGGACTATCCGCTGTACTTCCTCGACTACGAAACATTTCAGACGGCAATCCCGATGTTCGATGGCTGTGGGCCATGGGCGCAAGCGCCGTTTCAATACTCGATCCAGATCGTCGACGCCGATGGTGGTTCTCGCGAACAGGAGTTCCTGTGGACCGAACGCCGCGCCAATCCGATACCGGCGTTGGTCGAGCGATTGCGATGGGATGTCGGGCCCTCGGGCTCTGTGCTGGTCTGGAACCAGGGTTTCGAGGAGTCGCGAAACCGGGAAATGGCGGCGATGATTCCGGAGGCGGCGGAGTTCCTGCTCGAAGTCAATGCCCGGATGGTCGATTTGATGGATGTCGTGCGCACCGGAGCGTGGGTGGATGCGGCGTTCAACGGGAGCGCCTCAATCAAGAAGGTGTTGCCGGTGGTCGATCCCGAGCTCGCCTATGAGCATCTGGAGATCGGGGATGGGTCGACCGCGTCGGAGCGGTGGTTCGAGGCGATGTTAGGCGACGCGGCGGCGATGACGGACCCCGAGCGAGACGCGATCTTCGATCATCTGCGGGTGTATTGCCGTCACGACACGCTGGCGATGGTCCGCATCTGGGAGCACTTGCACCGATTAATTGGATCGCTGCTGCCCGCGTCTTATGCTAATATGAGGCAACCGGGTCCCCGATGAAATAACTACAACCGATCGGCAATGGCAGGAGCACCTCGATGCAAGGTAGTCTCGATTCCTCGTCGTATCAGGCGCCGATTTCA
>JACCUV010000332.1 GCA_013698495.1 Chloroflexia bacterium | reverse complement strand
GGCAGTTGTTCGAGCGGGAAGACCCGCGTGTCCTCCCTGGCCCCCTATCCCACCGCCTCGGGTCGGGTGTCTTCCACGATCTCCATTGTGTCGTGACCCACCCGATACATGCCCGCGAGTTTGCGGCTGACCCGCACAAGTGTCGCCGCCAGTGGCTCGTCTCCAGCGTCGATGTGTTCGAAGGCGACGTTGTTAGCGTCGAGGTAGGCCTCGAAAAGCTCAAGTTGCGCCTGCCGGTGAACCGCAGCCGGGCCGGTGGCAACGAGGATCACTGGCACGTCGATAACGGCCGCGAAGGTAGCCGGGGAGCGCAAGGCAAACCGGTCGGGATGCGTCAGCGGCATACCGTATTGGGCGCTGATCCAGTTTCGCCAGGCGGGTTTGGATTCCCCCAGTTCGATCGCCCATTCGGTGATCGGGTCGATCGCCACTACCGCCGAGTAAATGCCCGGTCGCGCGCCCGCCGTGAGCAAGGCCAGGGCGCCACCGAAACCCACACCGACAAGCGCCATCTTGGCCGCATCGATTTCGCTCGCTTCGCCCAGACCGTACCCGGCTTCGGCGATATCCGAAAGCTCGATTTCGCTGTGGGCCAGATCGGCCAAATCCTGTTCGATCGCCTTGCCGAAACCGGTCGAGCCGTGGAGCAGCGGCGTGAACACCGATATTCCCGTGCTCGCCAACGCCTGCTCCTCGAGGCTGAACTCGCCGCGTCGGATAGTGAGCGGCCCATCCGGGAGGTACACGATGCCAGGAGACGGTCCGACAGTGCCTTCCGAGCGGTAGAGCATTCCGGAGAACTGCTCGTCGTCGCCAATCTTGAACTCGAACGGCACGGGCTGGCGCAACGTGACGCCCGCGATCGAAGCCATTCCCGGAGGCTGAATCGAGGTGCGTTCAGCCGTCGCCAAATTGTCCTGAGCGAAAAAAGCGTACGGCTTCTGGGGAGCGCTGAATCCATAGGCGACCCGCTTGTCCCGCAACCAGCGAGGAGCATGGACCACACCTTCGCCGGGATCGAGCGCGACCGCGCCCGAAGCGTGGAGACCGCGTTCGCAACAAACAGTTGCGAACCCTTCGGCCCGGATATAGACGAGTCGCGCCTCGGTCGGGTGGAAGCGCGGTTCGGTCTTGTCGCCGGATTCGCGCGTTACCGCCCACCCGGCCTTGTTGTCGGCATTGATCACGGAAATCGAGAGCCAGTCGCCATCCTGGGTCACGTACCCGATCAGGTTGCGGCCGGGAACCCAATCCAGCGAGTGGCGCACGGCGCTGGCCTTGAGCCCGGTAAGGTCGGTCAGATCTCCTGTTTCCGGGGAGTAGCAAAAGACATCGGCATGTTCTGGTCCATCCGCGCGCTGCCGTGTGAATGCGAGAAATCGACCGTCGCGCGACCAGGCCGGCTCGCGATCGTCCCGGTTGCTCCACGTAAGCAAGTCGGCGATCGTCGGCTCGTCCCCGGCGCTCGTCGCCAGCGCGATCGTATCGCGCCGATCACGATTGCTGACGAACGCGATCAGGGCGCCGTCTGGCGACCATCGCGGGGAACGCTCGGACCCGGGACCCCAGGTGAGCAGGCGAGGCGCACTCAAGGACTGCGTCGGGGACGCCGCGTCGAGCGGTTCGACGTCAGGCGTTGACTCCATTGGAACCGACTCCACCGCGGCATCGTCCGCGCGCAATTCGGCGGCCGCATCGGCATCCTCGGCGACCACATCGGCAGCGGCGGCAACGTTGTCTGCCGGCTCGGTCGCTTCGCTGTCCGCTGCCGCGCCTTCCTGTTCAGTGGCCTCCGGATTGTCTTCTGTAGCGGTCACCAGCACTGGAGTGGCGGTGCTCTCGACGGGAGACGGCACAAGCCAGATGGCAATTCGTTCTTCACCCTCAACCGTTCCGGCGAGGGCAAGCGTGCGGCCATCCGGCGACCATTGCGGACCACGGATCTGGCGCCTTGTGTCGGGATCGCGCTCGACGATCGGTTCGAACGGAAGGTCAACGCGCTGTGGTTCCCCGCCATCGGTCGGTGACAACCAAAGTTGCACGGCAGCGGTGGCGGTTTCGATCAGATACGCCAACCACGCGCCATCGGGCGACGCCTCAGGTGTCAGCGGCGTCGCATAGTGAGTTGCAAATAGGGGAGTGGCCTCGAAAACGGAAGCCTCGGGTTCATCGGCAATGTGCGTCGCCGTTGCAACATCGGTGGCATCGTCCTCGGGCACGGCGAATGTCGTTTCGCCCGAGTCCGATTCCGCGTCTTCTGGAGTTTGGGTCGTTGGCTCCGCGTCGAGAACACTGGGCCGTGTGGAAGTGGTGTCCGTCATAAAGGAATCTCTCTCGTGTACATGTTCCGTGCGTCCGCCGGCATTGCCGGCCACATCGGTTCCCAGTCGCGATCCGGTCGAAGGCGATCGTGACCGACGGTCGGTTCGATCGTTCGCGTTTCGATGTCCGCCTGGGTTGGTCACCAGAGTGACCGCACACGACGCCCCCGGGCACGTGCTCGATGTCGATCGAGCGCGCTCTCGTTGCTGATCGAGAGAACCGGCGTACGTCACTCGCCACGGGCGCGGCAAGTGAGCCGGACGCCAGTTTGCTCCGTGCTCGCTCTATGGTAGTCGCGACGCGCGAACGTTGCCACATCCGAGGCTCGAGATGCACGAGAAGGCGATCCTGCATCGAAACACGACGTCATGGCGATCCGGGCACGCACGTCATTTCGAGCTTGTCGAGAAATCTCTTCGCCGCTGTGAACCATAAATCGGTCTGCCGCGGCGAGTACGGCGGGCCGAGACATTCCTTGAGAGGCAATCGACTACGGCTTCCGCGGCTGGACGTGCGCCGGAATCGGGCACTGGTACGGTCTGCCTTTGGTGGACTCAGCGAATTCGTCCTTCGCGCGTTGCAGCAAATCCGGGTCGAGCACGAAATCCGCGCCGGTCATCGCCATCGCCTTGGCCGCGTGGAGCATTCCCTTGTGACCGATGCTCATCGCGCCGGTGGCTGTCACCGCCCAACTGTGACCGGGTATGCCCAACGCCCAGGTCGTGGTCGTGATCTGCGAGGTCGGCACGATCCACGAGACATCGGAGACATCGGTCGAGCCGGGCAGCACCTTGTCGGCGTCCCGAATCGGCCAAACCTCACCGTTCAGGCCCTGTTCAATGAGTTCCTTCGGCAGGTTTTCCATCGCGAGCATCGTGGCCCGGATTTCCCGGGGGAACGCATCGGCGATCGTCTTGCCGTACGCTCTCTCCTCATCGGTGAACTCGATTGGCCCGAGTTCGTCCAGAATCGCCATCATCTTCTCGCTGATCACCGTGTTCGAGAGCATGTTGTAGGCGCCGGAGACGAAGTTTTCCTCCATTGTGGTTTCCGTCATCAGCGCCGCGCCGCGGGCGATGTTGCGGACGCGCTCCGTGAGCTCCTCGACCTGGTGACGCTCCGGTGAGCGGATGAAGTACCAGACTTCGCAATCGTCCGGAACCACATTCGGGGCGCCGCCGCCATTGGTGATCACATAGTGGAGCCGGGCCGCATCGATCACATGCTCGCGGAGGTAGTTGACGCCAACGTTCATCAGTTCCACGGCATCGAGCGCCGATCGGCCCGTTTCCGGGTTTGCCGCGGCATGGGCTGTGCGCCCCCTGAACCGAAATTTGATGTTGTTCACCGCCAGGCTGCTTCCCGCCCAGACCGTGTTCGTGGAGCCGGGATGCCAGGTGATCGCCATGTCGAGATCGTCGAACGCGCCGGCGCGGGCCATGAACACCTTGCCCTCGCAGGTTTCTTCGGCCGGGCACCCGTAGTAGCGCACCGTGGCAGATGTTCCGCTGTGCTCCAGCCACGCCTTCATCACGCTCGCCGCCGCCAACGCCGCCGTGCCCAACAGGTTGTGCCCGCACCCGTGACCGGGACCATCGACCGCGATCGGGTCCTGCACGTCCTGATTGTGCTGGGAGAGACCGGGCAGGGCATCGTACTCGCCGAGGAAGCCGATCACCGGGCCAGCCTTCCCGGACGACCACTCCGCCATGAAAGCCGTCGGCAAGTCACCGATATTGCTCGTGATCGTGAACCCATCGGCGGCGAGATCGTCGCTTTGCAACGAGCAGGCCTTGTACTCGGCCAGGGCCAGTTCCGGGTTTGACCAAATCTGGTCGGCCATCCCGATGAAACGTCCCTGCCGCTCCTCCAGCCATTCGTTGACCTCAGTGTGTGTAGACATTCGATTCCTTTCGAACAAGCGTGCGCCAACACTCACGACTCGCGGCGCCCAATGAAAGTTACCCGCATTGTGTAGCAGGTCCGCCCCGGTTCGAGTCGCCTATCACCGCAAGAAAGCGGGCGGTGTGCTCGCGCCCACCACCCGCTTCCTTCGA
Source organism: Chloroflexia bacterium (assembly GCA_013698495.1). GTDB lineage: Bacteria > Chloroflexota > Chloroflexia > Thermomicrobiales > UBA6265 > JACCYX01. The sequence continues at coordinate 2,530 of JACCUV010000332.1, read as the reverse complement.
CAACTGTGCAAACGCTGGTGCGCAGGGGTCGATCCGGTCGTCTGTACTGGCGTGTCAAGTCGATATGGTCATAGTGGTGCGCGTTTCGTCGTCACCTTGAGCGTTGGCGAAACGTCTCCGCGCGAAGCACTCGACGGCGAAGCCAGCGCACTGTGACCTTGAAAGAATGCGTCCGCAGACGCGGACCCGCTTCGCCGGTATCCAGCGGGGCCGACTCTTCCTTCCATCGGCCGGCGCAGGACCAGAGTGACGGTTGGGGGAGTGCTATCCAATGCTTGACACACCAGCAGGTTGCGCCGGAAGAGAGTCTACCCGCCGAGTGAAAGCTTGCCGGGTCCACTGATCGCCAGCGTCGCCGCCGCGCCAAGCAAGGCGACATTCAATTCGTAACCGCCAACCAATCCCTCCTCAGCATGTTGCGTGTTGATCGCGACCACCTGCGAGAACGCCAGGCCGGCCGCGATCGGTCGCGTCTTGAAGCCAAGGATCAAGGCGAGGCCACCGACGAATTCGGCGAGGGAAACCGCCCAGGCCGCCGCCCTGGGATTCGGGATGTCCAACGATTTCATGTATCCCGTGGTGTTCTCGATGCCGCCCTGCTCCATCTGGTCCACAAATGTTTGACCCAGCGTCTGTTTGGTCGATTCCGAGAGGCTGTTGCCCTTTCCCGCGCCGCCAAACAGCTTGGGATAGCCGTGGACCACGAACAGGCCGCCAATTACCAGCCGCACTACAAGCAACCCGAGACTTTTCATGTCGACCGTCCTTTTCTGATCGTCCTCAAATGGATAGATGGATGAAACTTCCGGCCATCGCGGTCCGTTGGAGAAGCGTACGGCATGGCACAAGGAGTTGGCATGACTCCAACGGGCGTAATCATCGAGTGCTTGGCGAAAGCGGCGGAACCGTACGATCGGAGCCTGCACCGGATCGCGACAGTACGATACACTATCCCATAGGGGTGTACGGACACATGCGAGGAGTGATTCGTTCCATGTTCACCAAGCCCCTGACGCATCGATTTCGCTCACGCCGGTCGTTTTCTGCACGACTCAGGCGCCAGATTTCCAGAGCATGAATTGCCAGGACGCATTGAGCCGCATCCGGGGCGAGAGTAAGGACACACGCCGTGATCCAGCATCGGAACATTCGGGGAACTGTCGACACCACACGCCTTCGCCTGGTTGCGGCGTCCCTGGCGCTCGTTGTCCTTGGCGCATCGACTACCCACGCTGGCGCCCAAAATGACGGGACCGGCGGTTCTTCCCAGGCTACGCCGGGCAATTGCGCGATCGTGGTCTCGTCCGTCGATCCGGCCCTCATTGCCAACGACACCGCAGTGGCCGAATCCGAACCCACGGCCACGCCGCTGGCATCGCCCGTCTCTGCTTCCGCCTCGCCCGTGGCCGACAATGCAGCCACGCCGGCGGCCTCGCCGATCGCCTCCCCCGTCACCGCACGGGAAGCGTCCGATCCCCTCGTCCCGCTCGGCGAAGAACTCCTCGCGACGACGGCATCTGTCTTCGCCTGCCTCAACGAACGCACATTCGACACCTTCACCAAACTCACTAGCGACACATATCGCGGCAACCTGTTCGGGAGCGATCAGCCGCTCTCGGCCGAGATGTTCGTCGGTCTGGCGGCATCTTTGCCGGAAAGCGACTACCGCGTCGTCGCCCTCGAATCCGTGGCAATGATTGACGAGGTGACAGTCAGCGCCGAAGTCAGCTATCTGAGCGCTTTCCAGCAGCACACCGCGATCTGGACGTTTTCGCGGCTCACAGTCGATGGTCTTGTCACGTGGGTCGTCGCTGGCGAGCAACGCATCCCGATTTCGATTCCCGGAGGCACGTCAACGATCAACGTCGTGTTCGAGGAAAACGGCTACCGGGTCACGCCGTCGGCGGTGATTGGGTCGGACGTTGTGTTGAACCTGAACAACCCCACCGCCGAAGATCACGAGGCGTTGATTCTGCGCTTTGACGATGGTGTCGATGCCAGCGACTTGCTCCAGAACACCGGCGCCGGTTTGCCGCAGGGCGTCGACCTCATCGGGCAAGCGACCGTCCTCGCCGGCGACGAAGGCACGATGTTCCTGACTGGTCTCGGATCGGGCACGTACACGATTGTCGATCTCTTCCCGGACGAAAACGGCATCCCGCACCTCAGTTCTGGAATGATCGCCACCTTCACCGTGCTTTTTTGAGGAATCAGCAACCGGGGCTGCCCAGCCGCCCGTCAACCCGTGGGGTAGGGGCGGTACCGCCCCTACTGAATTGCACGATACCTCAGCAGCCCGCATCATTCATGCCCCCAAAATGAGAATCACCCTTTGTTCCCAGTCACAACCATGCCTCCCGGATGACCCGATTGACGCCTCTCCCTTGCCTCAGCGCGCCCGCGTCAGTGCTTCGTGACCAGAGCCCAATCGAGAATTGGGGCCGAATGAGGTTGACCCGAAGGTACTCGACGATGCAGACTTAGCCCGTTCGTTTCAACTCATGCTCCACCATGTGCATTTGCACAGGAG
>JACCUV010000324.1 GCA_013698495.1 Chloroflexia bacterium | reverse complement strand
AGGAAAATATTGGCGAGGGATGGGCGGTCGGCGACATGCTCAATGTCTCGATCGGTCAAGGCGAGACCAAGGTCACCCCACTCCAACTGACAATGAATACGGCGGCGCTGGCGAATGGCGGTTCGTTCCCAAAGCCGCACCTGGTGCATGAGTGGATCGACGACAATGGCGAATCCGAGCCGATCGAAATCGAAACGATAGGCCGGTTGGAGATTGCCCAGGAACACATCGACGTTGTGGTTGAGGGCATGCGCCGCAGCGTGCACAACGCGGTAGTGACGGCCGAAGGGGAAGACGAAATCGAGACGCGGTGGCCGAAGACAAATCGTGAGGATGACGACGAAATCACAATCGCCGGCAAGACCGGTACGGCGGAGTACGGCGAGGTCGATGACATCGGCGCCCGCGATTCGCATGCCTGGTTCACATGTTTTGCGCCGCTGGAGGCGCCGGAAATCGCGGTTTCGGTCGTGATCGAGGCGGGCGGCGAAGGCGGGCTGTACGCGACGCCGGTGGCTGATACGATTTTGCGCGCCTACTTCGAGTTGAGCGGCCGGAGGGAGCGCGGAACGGTGCTGAGCAATGCCGTGTTGCCGATTCCGGGTGTGGAGACGGCGACACCCGAGGCGTCGCCGGTGGTCGAGTCGGTGGCCAGCCCGGTCGCGGATTGAGGCGTGTTCGAAGGTCGCGCTTTGGAAGGGCGGACACATGATCGACCAGAGCCGGGCAATTCAACGCGTCGTCGATGGTCGATCAAGGCGCCGCCCGTACGGGATGCGGTGAAATCTGCCTGTACGAGTTTGCGGTAGGGCAGTCTGTCAGACCTCAGGATTCCTCCTGCGTCGGAAGAACATCACCCGATTTCTGCATGGTGCAGAGGGCGTCGACGGCGGACCAGTAGGCATCCTCGGGATCGGTGATGAACTCGCCGGGTGAGGTTTGGGACCGGGAAGCGACTGGAAGCGTGTCGCCGCCGGGGGCGATTTCCTCGACGAGCCAGGTGTAGCCGGGGGTGGCGGTGTCGCCGTTCGGGTAGCGTTTGGCGATTGTGATCAGGTAGCGGCGTCCGTTGCTGGGGGTGCGCAGCGAGACCGACTCGAGCATGGCCCGTTGCTGGAGAAGGCGTACAGGTTCGAGGGCGAGTTCCGTGATCTGGACCGCGATGCGGTCAAAGCAGTCAACCATCAGCGTCGAGGCGGATCAACGAAATCCACCGGCACGCGAACTCAACCGGATGTCGTCGGGGCGGACCAGAATCGACCAGAACGTACCACTGGCCCGTCACCATGCTGGTCGATTCGGGAGCCTGCCCTGAGCTTGTCGAATGGGTCCGCCCGTGTCTCGCCTGTTTCACCGCGACTCACCTGACATCCATAGTGGTAGACCCAGCCTCGCTGCAACCGGGCCGAAAGCGTCGAGTGGCGATTGTACCGCGAAGAGGACCCGTCCCCACGCGTTGCGCGCAGTTTGGAGTCAGCCGTAGAATCACATCGGGATCGGGTGTCGACGTATGCTGACGCGTACCGGCTTCGCCGGTATGCAGCAGGGCCGACTCTTCCTTCGTTTCAGAATGACAACAGGTGCGGTTGAGACTGCACCTGCCGAATCCATAGTTCGACCCAATCAAGGATCAAATGGTGCAGGTTACGTTTCTCGGTCATGCGGGCATGTATATCGAAACGAGGCACGGGAGCGTTTTGTGCGATCCGGTGTTCAATTCGTCGTATTTCGGGGCGTGGTGGGTGTTTCCCGCGAACGATCTGCTGGACGTCACCCCCTTCCTCAATCCGGACTACCTGTTCATCTCGCACACCCATCTCGATCACTTCGACGAACAATTCCTCAGTGAGCACGTGTCCAGGGAGACAACGGTGCTTTTGCCCGATCATCCGCTGGGGCTGGTCGAGAAATGGTTGCGCAAGCTCGGCTTCACGAAATTCGTGCACACCAGGAACGCGGAACCGATCGACCTCGGTGGTCTCCGGGTGATGATCACCTCGCTTGTGTCCCCAGCCGATGGACCGCTCGGCGATTCCGGATTATGTCTTGACGATGGCGAGGTGAAACTGTTCAACCAGAACGATTCGCGGCCGGTTCACTTCGAGGCGCTGGAGGCGTTTGGGCCGTACGACGTCCACTTCCTGCAGTACTCCGGGGCGATCTGGTACCCGATGGTCTATCGCTTCCCGCGGAAGATGAAGGAAGCGCTAAGCAGCAAGAAGCGCGTGACCCAGATGGAGCGGGCCCTGCGCTACGCGAAACACATTGGGGCGCCGCACATCGTGCCGAGCGCGGGTCCGCCGTGCTTTCTCGACGACGCGTTGCTGCACCTCAACGATGTGGACCGCGACCCGAACAACATCTTCCCCGATGCGTCGGTATTTCTCGATCTGGTCGAGGAGGCGGGATTCACCGAGGGGCACGTGCTGATTCCGGGGAGCACGATGGCGATCGGGGCCGGCGCCAAGGTTTCAGTCACGCATCCGATGCCGGATGACGAGGTCGAGGCCATTTTCAGCGACAAGCGAGCGCACATTGCCGCCTACAAGCAGCGCAAACAACCCGAGATCGACGCGATCCTGGCGTCGTTGCCGCGGGGCGAGGTCGCGATCTTCCCTGCCATCAAGGAGTGGTTCGAACCGCTGCTCGAAATCGCCGACCAGACCTGTCTCGGGATCGACGACAGCCTGTTGCTGGAGCTCGGCGAGGGCGGTCAGATCGTGATCGACTTCGTGAATCGTGAGGTGCGCGAGTGGGATGGCGAGGCGCCGAACCGGTACGTGTTCCACATCGATCGGGCGCTCGTCGAATACTGCATCCTCCACCACGAGGAGGATTGGGTGAACAACATCTTCCTCTCCTGCCGGTTCGAGGCCGAGCGCAAGGGCGTCTACAACGAGTTCCTCTACAGTTTTTTCAAGTGTCTTTCGGTCGAGCGGATCCAGTACGCCGAGGGGTATTATGTTGAGCAACTTCCCGAGCAGCAGACGATGGAGTGCGATGGCTACCTGATTCAGCGCCGGTGCCCACACCTCAAGGCCGACCTCGAACGCTTCGGCGAAGTCGAAAACGGAATCCTGACCTGCACGCTGCACGGCTGGCAGTACGAACTGGCGACCGGCAAGTGCCTGACCTCGGACGACAGGAAGTTGTACTCGAAGAAAATCGAAATTGACGAGCCGGCGCTCACCGGAACGACCGGTGAGTAGCCCTGACTTGGCGGAGAGTATTGGCGCCTTGCGACTCCACCACGTCGGAATCGTGGTCGCCGATGTCGAGGCCGCGGCCCGCAAATACGAGGCGCTTGGATTCCGCAATGGCGAGCGATTCGAGGTTCCCGCCCAGGGGATCGTGGCGATCGTTTACAAGACTGGCCCCGGGTACATCGAGCTTATCCAGCCGACCGATCCGGAGGGTCCCATTGGCCGGTTCATGGCGAAGCGCGGCGAAGGCGCTCATCACGTCGCCTATGCCGTCGACGACATCGAATCCGCATTGGCCAGGCTCAAGGCGGCGGGCGTGCGCCTGATCGACGAGGTTCCGCGGGTGGGCCTCCACGGCTGGCGGATCGCGTTCATCCATCCCGAATCGTGCCACGGCGTGCTGACCGAACTGGTGGAGGAGTGAGCCCGAAGCAACCGGTGTCGATCCGAACGTTTTATCGCATCGTTCTTGAGAACCCTCCTGCATCCGGGGATTTCGCGTCGCACTTCGAGATGGGCAAGCACCCGACCGACGATCCCGAGTGGAACAGGTTGGCTTCCGGATATTCCGTATACAGCACTCTTG
>JACCUV010000300.1 GCA_013698495.1 Chloroflexia bacterium | reverse complement strand
CGATCGACTTCATGGTGTACGTGAGGTCGTCGGCAAAGACCAATGCATCTTCAGCAGGCGAGTTGACTTCCACCAATTGTCAGGCCGCATCGGTCCAAACGGCAACGCGGGCGATCTCGTCGCCGTGTACTCGCTCGGCGATTCGGACATCGTACGTCTTCTGCAAATTGTGCCAGATGTCGGAGCCAGGCCCCATCCAGCGACCAAGCCTGAGCGCAAAATCCGCATTGACGGAGCGTCGTCCGCGGATCACCTCGAAAACACGGCTGGCCAGCACGCGCAACGCTCGTGCAAACTCGGCTTGCGAGACTCTCCGCTCCCGCAGCTCTTCGGCAATGTGATACCCGGGACGAATCGCTACGAACACTCGCTTCATGGTCGCCTATAGACAAACATCGGGATTCGGTCAATCGCCGCGACGCAAGCGTTCGTCAACTCCGCGATCTGTTTCCTCCCACATCGCATCGCTGTCCTCTGTCACACGACCTTCTCTTACCTGTTGCTCGGCAACCACGATCTTCGACCGCAACCAGGCGTCCCGTTTGTCCTGGTCGTGAAGCAGGCGCAGCGCCTCGCGAACCACTTCACTGGCGTTGTTGTAACGCCCAGTTTCAACTTTTTGGCGAATCAGCGTCTCAAGTTGTGGCGTGAGTGAAACGTTCATGCGCTTTCCATTCGCTTCATACTCAATAGCAAAGATTGCCATCGATTGATACAAGGACCAAAACTTTAGCTCACTCAACTACTCGCGGCGAGATGGCAAGCGAACCACTACGTCAAGTCCACCATCAGTCCGTGCACCGGCCTCGACCGAACCACCGTGCGCGAGGACAACCGCGCGAACGATCGCCAGCCCGAGCCCCGCCCCATCCTCTCGCCCGCTTCCTCCCTGACGGAACGGCTCGAACAGTCGTTCCAGATCGCCAGTCACCACGGCGCCGCCATTACGGACCTCCAATCGCACCGTGTCGCTTTCCACGTCGCGACCAACTGACAACGACAACCAACCACCGTTGAGATTGTGCCGAATCGCGTTCTTCACCAGGTTCGTTACCAGTTGTCGCAACAGCAAGCGATCGCCGAGCACCGCTGCGTTGCCAAGCTCCAGCGTCATCTCGATTCTGCGCGCATCGGCGCTCGGCGCCAGTTCACCGGCGACGTTGCCGGCAAGCTCGGCGAGATCGACCTGCTTGCGCTCGATCATGGTGCTTTCGGCCCGGGAGAGTGCTAGCAACCCCTCAACCAATCGTTCGTTGCGCTCCACGACCGAACGCATCGCCGACGCCATCCTCCTTTCCCGATCCGTCGCATCGGGCGCCCCCAACATCACATCGGACTCGGCCCGGATGATCGCCAGCGGAGTCCGCAACTCGTGCGACGCCATCGCCGCGAATCGCCGCTGGCTGTCGAATGCCGCCTGCAATCTGCCGAACATCGCATCGTAGGCATCGGCCAGCTCGTGAAATTCGTCGGCCGGTCCGCGCCAATTCAGGCGAGCATCGAGGGAGGCGGCGGAGGCGTTTCGAACGTGGTGGACAATCCGCCGCAATGGACGCAATGCTCCTCCGGCCACGAACCACCCCACGATCAGCGTTCCCACACTGGCGATCAGCAGCGCCTGAAGCGAGCGGGACACGACATCTCGCCAGGCAAGCGTTCGTTCTTCGCGGCGGATTTCGAGGAGCAGTTGGGGCAGGTCGCGACTGCTCCGAATCGCATCCTCCTGGCGCCGCAGGTCGGCGGCGGTGATTTCCGGCAACCTGCCCAGGGCATCGCGCACGAGCGAAAATGTCAGCAACAGCAACGCGAATCCTGCAATCAGCACGACCGCGCCGAACAGCAGCGTCAACCGCAGGCGCACAGCGGTCGAGTATCGTTTCATGGTCAGCTCTCGATCAGGCGATACCCAACACCGACAATCGTCTCGATCAGCGGCGGCTCACCGAGTTTGCGCCGCAGCGTCATCATCGTGATCCGCACGGCATTGGTGAAGGGGTCGGCCAGTTCATCCCACACCGCTTCCAACAGGTGCTCGGCGCTGACGACCTCCCCGGGTGTGGCCGCAAACGTCGCCAGCACACCGAACTCCTTCGGCGTCAGACTGAGTTCCCGGCCGGACCGTGTCACGCGATGGGCCGAGTTATCGATCGTCATGTCCCCGATCTCGATCACCGACGGCGTCGCCCTCGATGGACGCCGCGCCAGCGCCCGGATTCTGGCGATGAGCTCGACCATCGCGAACGGTTTGGGCAAGTAGTCGTCTGCCCCGACGGCGAGGCCATCGACCCGCGCCTGGATGCTGCCTTCGGCAGTCAACATCAGGACCCGCGGCGGGAGTTTTTTCTCTGCGATAGAGCGACAAACCTCGTCGCCGTGAATATCCGGCAGGTTTCGATCGAGCACTACCACGTCGTAATCGATGACAGCGACGTGTTCCAGTCCGTCCATTCCGTTCCACGTCACGTCCACCGCGAATCCCGCCTGGCGCATACCGCGCCCCACCGCATCCCCCAACAGCACATCGTCCTCAATCACAAGCACCCGCATCGCGTCCTCCGCTCAATGTTCGCCCGCCGACGCCTCTCGCCTCCCTCCATCTCAGGATACCTGTTCACGTGTGTGGATGTTATATGGAAGGAACGGTCGCGAACTCACCAGCGTTTGCGTCATACGCCAACCATATCCCTTGATCCCTACCCTGAGGTTACGCCGACGGCGGCGATCCCAAGGCCAGGTTGGTCGATCGGGGAAACTGTTCGCATCACTTGAATCTGGAGGCACAGATCATGACTGTCAGTCGTTACGTCACTCGCAGAACCGCAATCGCCAGTACCCTCGGGGCGGCGCTCGCCGCCACTGTGCTCAGCCCACGCCTCTTCGCCCAGGAAACTACACCGTCGGAACCCTCCGATAACGGTGAAAAACGGGAACGACTGCTGGACGGCGCCATCGAACGTGCGTCGCTGGCGCTCGAGATCGTCCAAACCGACCTTGCCGCTGTCGGCGCGCAAATCGACTCTGCCGCAGTCGACGATCTCATCGGCCGCGCCAGTGGCTTCCTCGACCGCGCCACGTTGGGCGCCAGCGACGAATCCCGCATCCAGTATGCGGTGGTCTCGTTGATGACAACCGGCGCCGCGTCAATGTTGATCAAGGCTGGAATTCATTCCACGCCGCTGCCGTCGCAGGAGGGGGTTTCGAGTCATGTTCTGGTCCATGCCCATGACGTGGTCGATCGGATTAATGTCGACTTGGGCGCCGACCCGGACGCCGATGTCGCCTACCTGCTGGCGACCGCGCGCGACCTTTACACCGCCGCCTACCAGCACTACGGCGCAGGCACGTTCGGTCAGGCGATTGGCATCGGCGAGGCTTCGGTGATGTTGGCGTATGGGTCTCGCTTGCTCGTGGTGAACCCGCACGCAAGAGAATCCGGCGAAATGGATGAAGGCGACTTCACC
>JACCUV010000291.1 GCA_013698495.1 Chloroflexia bacterium | reverse complement strand
GAGCTGTGGTCGAGCTACTCGGCGGCGCGCCAGATGATGTGCCCGATCGCTACGACGCGGCCTCACCATTCACGTTGGCGCCATCGCCGGTTCCGCACGTCGTCGTTCATGGCAGTGACGATGTGCTCGTCCCGGCCCGGATGAGCGCGCGGTATCGGACGGAGGCCTCAAAACTGGGGGCCGACGTCGAGCTCCTCACTTTGCGAAACGCCAGTCACTTCGATGTGATCGATCCGGAATCCAGCGTCTGGCCCGAAATCGCCGACGCCGTGCTTGGATTGATTGATGCGCACTGACACCTCGAACCCATCGCAACTCTCGTAAGGGAGGACCGGAGCCTGCCCTGAGCCTGTCGAATGGGTGTCTTCCCGTGCGTGTGCTCCCGGGCGTGTCCTCCTGACAGTTCGTCTCCCAGAGTTCTTCGATATGGCTTCACACCGGCCACGATTCCTTTGACCACGCCATTTCCCAGAATGCGAGCTCGTATCGGCTGGAAGCAATGAACACCTGCGCCACACGGTCCAGTCGCTTCAGTGGCAATCCCTTGCACGCTGTGTCGGTCAGTTCCCGGCACCACTCCGCCAATTCCGCAAACTCCGGATCGGCGTAGACGTTGATCCAGCGCCGGTAGCGGTTATCGTCCGGCAAACCTCGCGCCGCGAGCCCGATCCCGACTTCGCTATACCCCCACATGCAGGGCAAGAGTGCGCCCAGCAACTCGCTGTACTCCCCCGTCGTTGCCGTTCGCACCAGGAAATCGGTGTACCCCTGCGTCGTCGGCAGCTTGAGCGTGCGTTCCAGCTCGAAAGCGGAAATACCGAACTCGGCGCAATACGAGCGATGCAACTCCATTTCCCGGCCGAGCACTTCATTCAGCAACTTGCTGAACCTGGTCATCGACCCGAGATCGGGCGCCCGGATCACGCCGCCTGCGAAGAGCCGGGCGTAGTCAATAAGGAAGAGGTAGTCCTGCCGCAACCAAAACCCGAATCGTTCGGCATCGAGCGAGCCGTCACCGATTCCGAGTACAAACGGATGCGTGTGTTGAGCAGCCCAGATCGAATCGGCTCGTTGACGCAGTTCAGCGCTGAAGCGGAGCATGGCGAAGTCCTTTCGCACGGTCACTCGCTGGATTCGGTGTGAAATCGACGCCACGGCAACGCCAGTCGCTCGATGATCGCGATCAAGCTGAACAGGCCGATTCCCATGATTGCGAGAATGACTATACACGCGAACACGCGCGCGGTTTGGAACTGCGCCGCCGAGCGCTCCATTAAATAGCCGAGACCCGCGCTGGCTCCCACCAGTTCCGCAAACACTGCACCGATCACGCAAAAGGTGATCGCGATTCGCGCGCCGGAAAAGATCAGCGGCAGCGCCGCCGGCACGCGCACGATCCGAAACCGCTGACCACCGCTCGATCCCATCGAGCGCAGCAGCGCGAGTATTTCGCGATCTCCCGATCTCAACCCATCCACCGTGTTAACCGCAATTGGGAAGAAGCCAATCAACGCCGTAATCAGTATCTTGGGCATCAGGCCGTAGCCGAACCAGATCAGCATGAGCGGCGCGAGCGCCACCATCGGAATCGTTTGGCTGGCAATGATCAGCGGGTAAATCGCCCGCCGCAGGACAATCGAACTGTCGATCGCGACTCCCGTCAGGACCCCGGCGACGAGGGCCAGACCAAAGCCGAGGATCACCTCGAGCAATGTGACGCGGGTATGTTCGAGCAGCAGTCGCCAATCGGCGCGAAACGATTGGGCGATTGCGGAAGGAGGAGGCAACATCCAGCGCGGCGTATCGTCCAGGCGGACCGCGACTTCCCAGATGCCGAGCAATCCAAGCAGCAGGAAGGCGGGCCACAACCAATGCAGGAACGATCGGTCGCGGCTCACGACGCCATCTCGCCAGAGTCGTAGGGAACGCCCGGAGCCCGCCCCATAGGGGCCGATCTTGTGTCTGCCCGTGTCGAATGGGAGTCCTCTTGCTCTTCCGGTTCGTCGAGCAGCCCAAGCGCCTCGGCCAGGCGCGATCGGCGCCAGAAGAACTCCTCCGTGGCGAGCAGCGAGCGATGGCGCGGATGTGGGAACGAAATCGGTTCAACGTGCACGATTCGACCGGGCCGGCTGGAGAGCACGATCACCCGGTCTGCGAGGAAAATCGCCTCGTCGATGTCGTGGGTCACCAGCAGCACCGATCGCCGCTCGGATTCCCAGATCTCGATCAGCCAGGCTTGCAGCGCCACCCGATTCAGGGCGTCGAGCGCGCCGAACGGCTCGTCGAGGAGGAGAATCGGACGGTCGGCGAGCATGGTCCGCAGGAACGCCACCCGTTGACGCATTCCACCGGAGAGTTGACTTGGCCAGGCGTCTTCGAATCCCGCCAGGCCGAACGACGGGAAGCGCGCAGCCGCACGTGTTCGCGCGTCGCGCCGGGGAACACCGTGGATTTCGAGCGCGAGCGCCGCGTTGTCGAGCGCGGATCGCCATGGAAGGAGCAAATCGCGTTGACGCATGTAGGCGGACCCGCCGAGACGTTCTTCGAACGAGAGAGGTTGACCCGCAAATGACACGGTTCCCTTGGACTCGGGAAAGAGTCCCGAAACGATATCGAGCAAGGTGCTCTTGCCCGAACCGGATGGTCCGATCAGGGCCACGAACTCGCCATCCGCAATCTGGAACGAAATGTCCGAAAGGGCAAGCAGCGTTTCCCCCCGCTCGACATATCGGGCGGAAACGTCTCGCAGTTCGAGTTGAGGAACTTGGGTGGACGAAGGTGGAAGAGTCACTTTCGATCGCCAGGATGATGTGCTCGTAACTCAGTCGTCATTCGGAGCTTGCGAAGAATCCCCCGCCCTGAGTTAGTCGAAGGGCCGTACGCGACAGGGTACGCTGGTGTGGCGCAGCGATCGCGCACCAATCGATCCATGCGCCGACTCCGTCGTCGAGTGCTTCGCACGGGGATTCTTCCTTCGTCAGAATGACAATCAAACGCGTCGGCCACAACACAGAGTGTAGCCGAGATCGATTGTCGCAAACCGAACAGTCGGACGTTGACGAATCGTCCTTCATCCCGACACATTGTTGTGACGATTGATCCCTGGAATCGCTACGGCGCTTGACCGCGGGGCGGTCAAAACCACCAAAAATGCGGACGCGAACAGTCCTCTTTGGCAATTACGATGGGATCGGGTCTGAAAAGTATGGCTGACCTCGAAAATCGGCGCTGGTAGTCTAAACGAGGGATCGCGAGATGCCTCTCAGGAGTGGAAATGGCAACAATCCTACGCAAACCGCCCAAAACAACGGGCAACGCGGTTGTCGTCGAAGGACTCAAGAAATCGTTTGGGAAAACGGCAGCCCTCGATGGCATCGATCTCACGATCAGGGCCGGTACGGTCCTTGGCTTGCTGGGTCCTAACGGCGCGGGCAAGACGACGGCGGTCCGAATCCTGACCACCTTGCTCAAGCCCGATGCCGGCCGGGCCGAGGTCGCGGGCATCGACGTGCTCAAGGACCCGGAAGGCGTGCGCGCGGTCATCGGTCTCACCGGCCAGAACGCGGCCGTCGACGAGTTCCTGACCGGACGCGAAAACCTCGTCATGTTTGGCCAGCTTTACCGGCTTTCCCACCGCTCGGCCAAGGCCCGAGCCGACGAGCTGCTGGAACGATTCAGCCTGATGGATGCCGCCGACCGCATCCTCAAAACGTACTCGGGCGGCATGCGCCGACGCCTTGATCTTGCTGCCAGCCTGATCGTCTCGCCGCCCGTCATCTTCCTCGACGAACCAACCACGGGGCTCGATCCGCGAAGCCGCAACGGCATGTGGGAGGTCATCCAGGACCTGGTCAACGACGGCACAACCGTGCTGCTCACGACGCAGTACCTGGAGGAAGCCGATCGCCTCGCCGACAGCATCGTGGTTGTCGACCATGGCAAGGTCATCGCCGAAGGCACGGCCGACCAGCTCAAGTCGCAACTCGGCGGCGAGCGGCTGGCGATCAGCGTGCCTTCGGGCAGCGATCTCGAGCTCGCCGAGCGCACACTGCTCCAGATCGCCGGCTCGACCGGTGGCGAAGACGGGGGTGTCCAGATCGACACTGTCTCCAATCTCCTCACGGTGCCCTTTGCTGCCGGCGCCCGGGGTTTGCCGGAAGCGGTACGCCAGCTCGATGCCGCGGGACTGGTGTTGACCGATCTCAGTCTGCGTCGCCCGACGCTTGATGATGTCTTCCTGACCCTGACCGGTCACGTTGCCGAAGAGGATGCCGATGCATCCACGGAGAATGCCGCATGAGCACCCAAACCTTACCCGCACAGACGACGGCGACGACGGCCCAAGAGCCGCGAGGCGCCGTCTCGGACCTCGAATTTGTCCGACGGAGCAAACCGGTCAGCGTGATCACCGATTCACTGGTGCTTGCCAGGCGCCACCTGATGAGAATCCCGCGTCAGCTTGATTGGCTGGTGGGCGTCACGGTGATGCCGGTGATGTTCCTGCTGCTCTTCCGCTACATCTTCGGCGATACGGTGCAGGCCACGCTGCCGGCCGGCGTCGACGCGGTCAACTATCTGGTAGCTGGCATCATCGTTCAGGGACTCGTCTTTGGGAGCATGAACACCGGACTCGGTCTGGCAATGGACGCCAAGGAAGGCCTGATGGACCGATTCGCCTCGCTTCCGATGACGCGTTCGGCAGTGGTGTTGGGTCGCATCCTGGCCGATATGGGGATCGCGATCTTCACGACCGCGATCACGATTCTGGTTGGTCTGCTGGTCGGCTTCCGGCCCACCGCGAACGTGGCCGAATGGTTCGGGGCGATCGGTCTGATGTTGCTGATGGCCTTCACCCTGGCGTGGGTCGGCGCGATCATCGGGCTCTGGCTGAAGACGGTGGAGGCCGTGAATTCGATCGGGTTCACGCTTATCTTTCCGCTCACGTTCCTCAGCAGCACGTTTATCAATCCGGATTTCCTGCCGAGCTGGTTGCAGGGCTTCGCCAAGAACCAGCCGTTCACCCTCCTCCTGGACGCCACCCGCGGTCTCCTCAACGGACACCCGAATATCGGGAACAAGGGCTGGATGGTGACGCTCTACCTGTTGCTGGCGATGGTCGTGCTCGTGCCGGTCGCGCTCTGGATGTACGAGCGCCGCTCGAAAGAGTAGGTCGCGACGCCGTCCTCACCAACTCCATCTACCACACGAAGGGCGGGAGGAATCCCGCACTTTGAGTGGATGAAACGTTGTGGGGGGTGGTTGTCATTCCGACGAACGAGGAATCTTCTATTTTCGGCTCCACAAGTTGGTCGAAAAACGTTTGGGATGGATGTCGCCGCTCCCAAACCCCACACCCGGTGATCGCTTAAACTTCCGGCACGTCGGACGGTACGATCTGTCCCTTCCACCGCCGGAGCGCTCCAATCGCCGATCAACCACAACCCACCGCCTCGAATGATGCGACCGCTCCCGTGATCTCCCGCTTGACCACGGATCAACAGCGTGTGCTGGAGACGCTTGCTCACGCATTCGCCCAAGCCGGCCACGAGCTCTACCTCGTCGGTGGCGTTGTGCGCGACGTCCTGCTGGACGTGGCGACGCCCTCCGATCTCGACTTTGCGACCTCGGCGCGGCCCGAGCAAACAATGGCGCTCGCCTCTGGCCTAAGCCACGCCGGACTCTACGACGTGGGCGAACGCTTCGGCACAATCGGGGTCGTGTTCGCAACCGAAGAAGGGCCGCTTCCAGTCGAAATCACGACGTACCGAAGCGAACAATACCTGCCTGGCAGCCGGCATCCCGATGTCGTCTACGGCGATTCGATCGACGACGATCTCGCGCGCCGCGATGTCACCGTCAACGCGATTGCGGTCGACGTCCACAGCAGCAAAGTCGTCGACCCACACGACGGGCAGGCCGATCTCGCGATGGGACTGCTCCGCGCTGTCGGCGATCCCGACGCGAGGTTCCGCGAGGACCCGCTCCGCTTGCTCCGGGTCGCCCGCTTCGTGTCGCAGCTGGGGTTCGCGGTCGAGGCCGAGACCAGGGAGGCGATGACGCGCCAGGCGAGCACGATTGAAACCGTCAGCGGCGAACGGATCCTCGCCGAGGTCACCAGGCTGCTCTGCGGCGAGTACGCGGATCACGGGCTCGAAATCCTCCGCGAAACCGGTCTCCTCTCAATCGCGATGCCGGAACTGATGCCGCTCGACGACTCCACGAGGGACCGGCCGGGGATCCATCGCGAAAAAGATCTC
>JACCUV010000281.1 GCA_013698495.1 Chloroflexia bacterium | reverse complement strand
GCTCGATGCCATCAGCACCGGCAAGATGAGGTTCAGGACGACGAACACGATCAGCGTCGAGTGCAATCCCAACGACGAGATCAGGAACCCGTAGACGACGATTCCGATCGGCAACGTGCTGGCCTGGAGGGTGCCGCGTGCCCCGAAGACGCGTCCCCGCATGCCCGATGAAACCTGCTCCTGAAGGATCGTCATCGTCATCGGATTGATCGGCTCCAGCGCGACGGCTCCAACGAAAACCGCGGCCGCCACAGCCCACCAGTTGGGCATTGTCAGCAGAACCGAGAACGCCAGCGCACGGATCGCAAACCCGCCAAACAGCACCTGACTCCGGCTCAGGCGGTGGCTCAACGTGACATAGAGCAGGTTGCCAATCAGCGAACCGGCTCCAAGAGCGGAGAAGACGATGCCGAGCTGGAGGGCACTGCCCCACTCATGGTTGGCGTACACCGGCAAGATCACCGCGTACAACGGTTCGGAGATCAAGCTGCCGGCGGCAAATGATAGCGTCATCCAGACCAGCACTGGTTTGCTGAATACGAACTGAAATCCCTCGCGAACCTCGCGCAGGTAGCCGCGTGCCCCGCCCAGCGGCGCCCTGGTCGCGGTGGAGGCGATGACCGGAACCGCATACCCTATGATCAGCGTGGAGACCAGGAAACTCGCGGCATTCAGCCAGAGGAGGTTGGCGGCTCCTATCACCGCAATCAGCAATCCCGCGAGCGGCGGCGCCAACAGCTCGGCGATCCTGGATGTGGTCTGGTACCCGGCGTTGGCCCGTTCGAGGTTGAGTCTTGCCCCACGCACGAGTTCGGGAAAGAGCGCCAGCCGAGCAGTGCGCCCGGGACCATCGAGAACCGCTCCCAGAAACACCAGCACCAGCAATTGCCAAAAGGCGATGCCCACCGTTTGGTGCAACAACGGGATCATCAGCACCGACAACCCGCTCATGACATCGGAGATGAGGCTCGCCTTCTTGTAGCCGAGACGGTCGACAACGACACCGCCAAAAACGCCGACCACGATCATCGGCACAAATCCGATGGCGACCGTGATTCCGGTTTGGCTGGCGCTGCCCGTTGTAGCCAGCACGAACCACGGAATCGCGAGGTAGCTGAACTCGTTGCCCATTTGCGAGATGGTGTTGGCCGTGAGCAGACCGGTGATCGGTCGCTGGTCATGGGCGAGCAGTTTCCGCAGCTGAAATCTCACCTGGCTTTCGTTCCCATTCGGCATTTACCCGTGATTGGTTGCTGGTAAACCAATCGACTCGGCAGAGCAACGGGCCGACACGCAGGTCGGCCCTTACGAGGCGACGCTCCGGACGCGTCCGAATGTAAACGTTAAGCGCCGCCGGCGAGGCGGGTCATCCAGAGGCGTTCGGCGCCGATTGTGGTGGTCTCGCCGTGCCCTGGGTACACGATCACCTCGTCGGGCAGGTCGAGCAGGCGCTTGATCGAGCGGTTCATCATCGCCTGATCGGAGCCGGGGATGTCGGTCCGGCCATGCCCTCCTGGGAAGAGGACATCTCCGCCGAGGAACACCGCGTCGGCGGCGCTGTGGAGGGCGATGTGTCCCTCGTCGTGGCCCGGCAGGTGCATGACGGTGAAGACGTGGCTGCCGAGCCTCACCACGTCGCCCTCGTCGATAAAGTGGTCGACGGTGGCAGGCGGGATCTCGATCGGGAATCGGGTTTCCGGTTTGGCGATGCGGTCCACGGCGAGGCTGTGGGCGGAAACCGGGACATCGAAGGTCGACGCAACGGCGGCGGTGGCGCCAATGTGGTCCCAGTGGCCATGCGTCACGATCAGCGACCGGACGGTGGCGCCAAGTTTCGTGGTCTCCGCGACAAGCAATTCGACGCTTTCGGGCGGCGCGTCGATGATGAGCGCATCGTTGGCGGCATCGTCGATGACGAGGTAGGTGTTCGTGTCGATCGGACCGGCCGGAATCTGGATGATGGTCAGGGTCATACCGGGGTCACTCCTTGCGGATAGAGCTCCACTCAACGTTCTCGTGGCGACAGACTATCACTCTACGGGCGCCAAACGCTTGGAGAGTGGCGATGAACTACGCACTACGTTGGTTGTATGCTGCACGGTTACCGCTACGACTGCTGACGCTTCCGGTTGATTGCTCACCACTCGGCGTCCGAGCGGGAAACGTACGGATCTGGAGGAGACGATGCCAGGGGAGAAATGAGTGGCGAAATATCGGGACAAACGAGTTGAGCGATTTGTCGATGGACAATTTATAACGGCCTTCTCCGGATTCGAGAGGGCGTTGGAACGTCGACTACGTTCAATCGACGATGCGACGACGCTTCATGACATCAGGTCGGTCAAAGGGCATCGTTTGGAGGCGTTGGTTGGAGGTCGATTCGGACAATACTCGATATGAATCGACGACCAGTATCGTATCTGCTCAAAATGGGCTGGTGACGAACCTGGCGCAATCGAAAGCGAATTGACCGATTATCACTGAACACTGGAACGGAGGGTAGACATGGTGTATCGATAGCGCGGGCCCATTCATCCCGGCGAGATTCTGGCCGAAGACGTACTGCCCGAGTTGGGTATGAACGCGAATCAAATTGGGGAAGCTCTGGGTGTTCCGGCAAACCCCATTTCGGAGATTCTCTGAGGTCGCCGTAGCATCACCGCCGATACTGCCCTGAGATTGGGCAGATGGTCGGGCTCGTCTCCTCAGTTCTGGATGAATCTCCAGCGTTCGTACGACCTGGAAGTTGCCGAACTGGAGCACGGCGAAGAAATCACTTGGCGCGTGAAGCCTCTCGACGACCTTGACGCCGCCTGATGCGAATGTCATATGGATGCAGTGGATTCCGGGGGCATCGACGATTTCATGAATCCTCGTTCCTCGGAATGACAATATCGCCTGCATACCCAACCTCCTCGAACCGGATGCGGTCGCCTGGCCGCAACTGACCAAGCCGGTCGAGATCGGCGAACACCACAGTGGCAATCTTCGGGTAGCCGCCGATCGTGGCGCGCGATGGCAGCATCACGATCGGTTGCCCCTCGCCGGTAATCTGGATGGCGCCAGTCACGATCCCCTCGGAGATGATGTCGGCCCCGCCGTTGGGCAGAATCGATGGTCCATCGAGCCGGATGCCGAGCCGGTTCGATTGCGATGAAACCGTAAACTCCCGCGTTGTGAACGTTTTCCAGGCGTCGTCGTCGAACCGATCGAACTGAGGTCCGCGCGCGACCCGGAACACATTGCCTTGTAGTGGCCGCTCTTGTGGCGGCCAAGGACCCAGCGCCGGTTGGGATTCAACATCCGCCCCCACGTTTCGGCGCCGCAGCCGATCCCCCATCCGCAGCGCCCGGCCCTGAAACCCGCCGAAGCCTGCCATCAGGTCGGTCGAGCGGCTGCCCAGCCTAACCGGCACGTCGATGCCGCCGCCAAGGCACAGGTAGGCGCGGGCGCCGTTGCCCTCTCCCCGTTTAAACGTCAGCTCGTCGCCGGCGCCAACCACCCGAGCCGCCCCGGAGGGCACGCGCAGACCATTCAGGCGTGCCCCGAGCTCGGCCCCGGTCACTGCGATTCGGCCTGGTCTCAGGAATCGCAGGTGCGGACCAGTCAGCGTGCACTCCAGACCGGCAGCGTCATCCGCGTTGCCGACCAATCGATTGCCGGCGATCAGCGCGGCCCGATCGACCGCGCCGCCCGGAGCCACACCCAACCGTCCGTGACCAGGTCGGCCCAAATCCTGGACCGATGTCTGCAAGCCGGCGTCGAGCACCTCGATCGCGTCCCCATGAACGTGTCGTCGGGTGGGGCTGTCGCCCTTGTATCGGCCCGTTGAATACTTCACCGCCACGGAACCTACCGGCTCGAACCGTACCGCATCCCCCACGTCGAGCAACGACGGGGGATCGCGTTCGGGGTCGAACAACGTCAGCGCGGTCCGTCCGATCAGGTTCCAGCCACCTGGCGTGGCGAGTGAGTACACTCCTGTTTGGCCCCCGCCGATTCCTATCGATCCCGCTGGCACCGCAGTCCGCGGCGACGACCGCCGCGGCGTCGAGAGCTCAGGCGGCAAGCCGATCAGGAAGGCGAATCCCGGCGAAAACCCGATCGCGCCAACCTGGTAGCTGGCCTCGGCGTGTCGCCGAATCACTTCTTCCGCGGACATGCCGGCATGCCGGGCGACATCGGGAAGATCGGGACCCGGTTCGGCGCCGTAGGCGACCGGGATCGTGACGACGCGCGCGTCGGCCCGCTTCGCCTGCGCCCGCGCAATCCGGCTCCAGTGGTAGTTCACGCGCGACACGATGCTCGCCTGGTCGGCCGTTGCGGGCTCGAGGATGACGAGCAAGGTGGTGTATGACGGCACGACGTCGAGGACGCCCGGCAGGTCGTCATCAGCCAGGGCGTCGGTCACGTGTGCGATCCGCATCCCTAATGCGGCATCGATCCGGTTGCCGAAGGTGAGGAGAAGGCCATGGTCGGCCATTGGTTGCACCCGAAGCGACAATTCCCCGCCGAGGTTCACGTCGGGGTTCGCTGGCGATCGCCGAAGTGTCGAATGACAATGCCTGCATCGTCGAAACGGCGAACGATCGCTTCGGCGAGGGCGACTGCCACGGGCGTATCGGAGTGAACGCAGATCGTATCGGCCTCGAGCGTGAGGGTTTTGCCGTCGATGGTCTCGACTGTGCCTTCGGTGACGAGTCGGACCATGCGGTCGGCTGCCTGATCGGGATCCTCGATCACGGCTCCCGGTTGCGACCGGGGCACGAGGGAGCCATCGGCGAGGTAGGCGCGGTCGGCGAAGGCTTCGCGGACGACCACGAGACCGGTCGACTCGCCGGCCTCGTGCAGCGCACTGCCGGGAATCGCAAAGAAGCGCAACGAGGCATCGAAACTGCGCACCGCCTCGGCGATCGCCGTCGCCACCGCCAGGTCTCCGACCGCCATGTTGTAGAGAGCGCCATGCGCCTTCACATGCTGAAGCTCGACACCGGCGGCCTGGCAGATTCCGGCGAGGGCGCCAAGCTGGTAAAGGACATCGGTCCGAATCTCGTCGGCGGTGGCGGACATCGCGCGTCGTCCGAATCCGCCCCGATCCGGGAATCCGGGATGAGCGCCAATCGCCACCCCGTGACCGCGAGCGCGGATCACGGTCAGTTCCATCATCGCGGGGTCGCCGCCATGGAAGCCGCAGGCGACATTCGCACTGGAAATGAGCGGGAACAACGCCTCGTCAGCGCCGACCCGAAACGGCCCGAATCCTTCACCCAGATCACTGTTGAGATCGATGACTTTTGTCAAAGTCACGGCGCGGTGCTCCTGTTTCAGCAGGTGGATACTGTCAGTTCGAGGAACGAGCAATCTTCGCGGCCCCGGTAGACGATAGCAGCGTCTCCACCGACACCTTCATTCGCCTTCGGGTGGCTACGGCTGGGGCCGAAAATATGACCGGGAATTGACTTCCGAACCCGGATCCCCCATAACCTGAAGCATACAGTTCTCGGCGCGGTGGCCCAACACGAAGAAGGGTGAGCGATGTTCATTCTTAACCGCCTGAAATTCCTGCAAGACCTGTTTCCCTCTTTCTCGGAAGTGAACCAGGTCGCCCGCTATGTCACCGTCGCTGGATCCGGGAGCGGCTTCACCGTGCCCGATCCAAATGCCACTCTGCCGCTCAGTGACCGACACATTCTGGAAATTCACCTGCCCGGGCTGGTGGTCGATGCACCGGCAGTGATTTTCTATCGCACCTCGCACACCGGCAAT
>JACCUV010000266.1 GCA_013698495.1 Chloroflexia bacterium | reverse complement strand
CGCGATCGTTGACGCGCGCCAGAAGCCGACCCCAGGAACCGACGGCCGGTTTGAGCACGACCGGGTAGCCCATCTCCTCGATCGCCGTGCCGGCCGATTCCGGGGTGAAGGCGATCACGGTCTGGGGTGTTGGGACGCCAGCCCTGACCATGGCCATCGTCGTCAGCAACTTGTCGCCGCAAATATTCGCAACTTCGTAATAGTTGACTGTGGGAACTCCCCAGTCGTTGAGAACCTTCAGCGTGTAAAGGGCGCGTAGATGATTGATGCAACGCTCGAGCACGACATCGCAACCGGTCATGCCGCCGGGGTCGCCGAGATCGAGCGAGAACTGGCGGTCATCGTATCGCACAACGTCCACACCGCGCCGTTCGAGTTCGGCAAGCAACAATTTCTCTTCGACGCGAATGCGCGAAAGCAGCACCCCGACGCGCAATGGTGGTCCTTCTATTCGTTCGTCCTGATACACAATGTTGATCCTTTTCGGGTTTCGACGAGTACGCGCTGGTATTCGAGAGGGAGTTTGTAACGGCAGGCAAAGCGGGAGGGCACGCAGGCCCTCCCCTACGATCCCGCAATGGTCGGGAGGACCCGTTCGACAAGCTCAGCGCAGGCTCCGGTCCTCCGCTCCGAGGGGCTGCGGTCAAGCCATCGCATATGCCGAGGCAGTGGCCCCTTCTCGGGCGAGACGGGCCGCTTCTTCGACGATCTCGCCGGCGATGTCGCGGTTCGTTGTCGTCATAAGGCCCTTGAATTCCCCACCTGTGTTGATTTCGATCACCTTGAGGCCGTCGTCGGTCTCGATCAGGTCTACCCCCGCGAGGCGGGCGCCGACGACCTCGCAGGCGCGAAGCGCAAGCTCCTCAATCTCGGGCGTCACGGGGCATGGCATCGAAACCGCGCCGCGAGCGGCATTCGTGATCCAGTGCTCGGAGGTGCGGTACGAGGCGGCAATCATCTTGCCCCCGATCACGTAGGCCCGGATGTCGCGGCCGGGTTTCTCGATGAATTCCTGCACATAGTAGATCTCATGGGGAAACGATCCATGCTCGGATTTCTGGGCAATGATCGAGCGCGCCTGGTCTGGACCGTTGACCTTGGCGATCAGTCGTCCCCACGATCCCGTCACCGGTTTGAGCACGGCTGGATAGCCGAGAGACTCGCACGCTTCGAGGGCGGACTCGACCGAGTAGGTGACGAAGGTCTTCGGCGAGGGGATGCCGGCTGCCTCCAACACCATGCTGGCGCGGGCCTTGTCGTCGCAAATCGTGACCGCCCGCGACGAGTTCAGGGTCGGGATTCCCCATCGATCCATGGCGAAGAGCGTGTACCCGGCGCGGGAATGAACGACGCTGCGATCCAGCAGGACGTCAATGTCGACGCCACTCTCGGCGGCGGTGGACGCCGAAACGTTGAGGGCAAGTTCGCGGTCAAAGATCGGTTTCACTTCCATGCCGCGGGCGCGCGCGGCGGAGAGGATGAGTTTTTCCTCCTGTCTCAGGAACGAAACCAGCACTCCCAATTTAAGACCCGCCGTGGTTACTACCGTTGTCATGGGAAACACGTCCTGCCAATATGTTCGACCAATCGAAATTCCGGTTGTTGGGTTCATTGGCCGCCACAAGTGCGGCCACTACCAGGGTTGACAGATGTCGGGCTGCGATCTTGAGTTTCGCTGCCATGATCCCTCGCAAGCTCGAGACGGCCACTACCAGGCCGTGACGTGGGTCACATCGAAACCAGCACGCTTCGCAGGATCTTTACCGCCTGCACATACTCGCTGAGCACAATTCGCTCGTCGGGAGTGTGGTCGAGGGCCGACTCGCCTGGTCCATAGGCCACGATCGGACATTGCCAGACCGGGCCGACGACGTTCATGTCCGATGTCCCCAGCTTGAGCGTGAATCGCGGAGTTCCGCCCGCCTCGCGAATTGCTCGCAGGAACGGCGGAACCAGCTTGCTTTGCTTGCTCGTGCGATAGCCTTCCTGGACACCATCGACCGCGATTTGGGCCGGGGCGGCGATCGAGCGGATACGCTCGAGCAGCAGGTTGACATCGATGTCTGGCGGCAAGCGGAGACCAATTGAGAGTTTCGCCTCATCGGTCAGGCCGTCTCCGCTCGTGTTGAAGGCCCGCAACGAGTGTCCGATCGACCCGAAGTTGTTCCGGGCGCCGGAGTTCCAGCGATCGATCTCCTTGCGAAGCTCATTCCAGAACTGGACCGCCTCCTCTGCCACCGACTCGCCCGGTCCCGCCGTGTGGCGGGTCGATTGCTGAAGCGTGTAGATCAGCGAGAGCGATCCCCGATACCCGAGACAAACCGCGTCCCAACCACTGGGTTCGCCAATGATGCAAAAATCGGGCGCGTCCCAGGTTGCAACGTCGTTGGCTCCAAGCGAGCCGATTACTTCCTCACCGACGGCGCCGACCACAGTCACCCGGACGTTGAGGTCCGCGGCGGCGGCGCTGGCGGCGGCGACAAACGTCGCCAACGGTCCCTTCGCGTCGACCGCGCCCCGGCCCCAGAGCACTCCATTCTCGATCCGTACGGGAACCCGGCCAGGGACAGTGTCGATGTGGCCGAGGAGCACGATGTGGCGCTCGCCCGAACCTACCGTCGCCACCGCGTTGCCCACAGTATCGTCAAGCACGGCCATTCCCCGCGCGGCCATCTGCTCGCGCAGCCAGATCACGGCCTCTTCCTCTCGATTCGAGCGGCTCTCGATGCTTACGAGTCCGTGAAGCAGGTCGATGTCGGCCTGTACGGAGTCTGACCAGCTTGCCGAGTCGATAATGTCAGGCGCTAACAGCGAAGCCATGTCGCGCCTCCCCGCCTATCTCTGCAGTCCGCGCGACCACCGAAGCGGCGGCGGCGGGGCCAGCGGCAACGATGGCCGCGACTGCCTCGGCCACAGATCGATCGCCAAGCAATCGCGCCAGCCGGAAGTCAGGCGCCGGATGCACATCCCAGATCACGAGACCCTCGTCGGTCCGGGCCAGTTCGACCGCGATCAGGGAAGCCCCAAGCGCCTGCGCCGCCGCTTCGGCGGTATGGACACCTTCCATCGTCGTGTCGGCGCCATCGATCGCGATCGCGCGGCCGTCGACGACGTGAACGAGGGTACGCGCGGTCGCCGGCGGGGCGCCTGCCTGAATCAGCACAATCGCCTCACTCTCTTCGCCGAGAACCACGCGATGCTCGATCACCGCGTCGGCGGTGTCCGCATCGTGGAGTTGCGTGGTCGACGATCCGGGCATCACCCCCAACATCGTCGACGGGTAGCCGATTCTGGCCGCCGCCACCGCGGACGACGCCTCCGCGAAGCCCACGAACGCGACCGGTCGCGGCAGACCAGCCAGGGCGAGGGCGCTCAGTGCCTGCAAACGGGTTCCGGTCGCGGCGACACCGGCATCGATTGTGCGGACTCCATTCATGCGCACCAACGGCAGGATTGCGGCGGCCACAGACCGGTTAGTCGCACGATCGATCAGGACATCGATCAGATGTGTCATTGTTTCGCCGGTGGTGGCGTCAAGCAGTTCGCCGACCAGCGCCAACTCCGGCGAGGCCGGTCCAGGTGGCAAGGGCGCGCTCGTGGGAGAAACATGCATCGTCAGCAGACCGGCATGACCGATCGCCGCGATAATCTGTTTTTCTTCCACCCGCACACGGGCGCAGAGCACGCCAATTGCCGTCACCAAATGACTCCTGACCTACGTTGGCCGACGTGGTCCCTCGTTTCCCGGAGGGCCACAACCAGACCGATTGGGTCGACACGGGGTCGACCCCTACGAACCGGTGGGGCTATTCGCCCCAATCCTCACCCTCTTCGGGAGCCAGGCCGAGGACGATCGGTTTGACGCCCAATACCTCGAGATCGGCCCCACACTCCGGGCAGGGCACGATTTCGCCCTGTTCGACGCTTTCGTCGATGTCGAGTTCCGCCGCGCACTCCGGACATTGCAACATTGCCATAACTTGCTCCTCTTCTTGCCACTCACGATCGCGCAAGCGACCGCATCGATCCGTCCACTCTGACGCGCATTTTGCCGCCAGTCCTCATCCTTCGGCCTGGATAACCAGATGACGCTCGTCGTGCAGCGCTTGCAGCAACACCGCCTTGTGGACGTGCAGTCGATTCTCGGCCTGGTCGAAGATGATCGACTGAGGACCATCCGCGACCTCGGATTCGACTTCCTGACCGCGATGCAACGGCAGGCAGTGCATGAAGACCGCCACCGGTTTGGCCACATTCATGACCGATCGGGTGACCCGGAAGGGCGCCAGAGCCATCAGCTTGCCCGGATTCACCTGCTCGCCCATGCTTTCGTGGACATCGGTGTAGACGGCGTCCGCGCCGGATGCCGCCTCGAACGGATCGCCACTCAGCGAAACCGTACTTCCCGCCGTTTCGGCGAGGACCGTGGCGAGCTCGACTGTGGCCGCATCAGGGCGGTACGCCTCGGGGCCGGCAAAGGCGAAGTCGACGCCAACCGAGGCGCAGGCCAGCATCAGGGAATCGGCCATATTGTTGCCATCGCCAAGGTAGGCGAATTTCAGCCCCTCCAGCCGTCCAAATCGCTCCTTGAGGGTAAAGATGTCGCTCAGCGCCTCGATCGGATGATTGGTGGAAGTCAAGCCATTGAACACCGGAACTGTGGCCCCGGCCGCGAGCTCGTACATGTCGCCGATGTTCTCGACCCGCACCGCGATGCCATCGACGTAGCGGCTGAAGATCGCGGCGGTGTCTTCGATCGACTCGCCGCGATTGAGTTGGAGATCCTCGATTCCGAGGAAGATCGCTTGCCCGCCAAGTTGCTCCATCCCGGCCTGGAATGCGGTCCGGGTGCGCGTGCTCGGGTGCTGGAAAATGAGCCCAAGCGTTCTCCCGGCCAGCCAGGCGTGGGGCACGTGGTCGGCCCGCAGTTTCTTCAGGATCGCGGCGGTTTCAATGATTTCGAGGATCTCTCGCGGAGAGAGATCGGTGTCGGCGATAATGCTCTTGCCATGCAAGTCGTGATCGAAAGTGACCCACGCCGCCGCGGGGTCGATCGCCTCCTCCCTGGTTGTCCCTGTCGTTCCCGAAACGATCATCGCAACATGCTCCCGGTCTTCGTCGACCGATTCCTAGCAGAGTGTTTGCAGCAAGAGGGCCTTGTGCATGTGCAAGCGGTTTTCGGCCTGGTCGAAGATGATCGAACTCGGCCCATCGGCCACCTCGGTCGAAACTTCCTCGTCGCGGTGCATCGGCAGGCAGTGCATGAACACCGCCCTGGGATCGGCATGAGCCATGAGGTCGGAGGTGACCTTGTACGGGGCCAACGCCACCGCGCGCGCGGCGCCATCAAGCTGGCCCATGCTGACATGGACATCGGTGTAGATCGCATGCGCGCCCGCAACCGCCGCGACCGGGTCGTTGGTGACTTCGATCGTCGCGTCATTGTGACTGGCCAACCATTGGGCATGGGTGACGATATCCGGCGACATCTGAAGCGAAGGTGGAGCAGCGACGGTGACGCTGACGCCCATCGCCGCGCCGGACAGCATCAGCGATGCGGCCATGTTGTTGCC
>JACCUV010000259.1 GCA_013698495.1 Chloroflexia bacterium | reverse complement strand
CCTTTAGATTTTCCCGCTACCTCCGCGAGCTGGACGTAACCGGCGGGAGGTCCAAGTCCCGTCCAATCCATGAGTGGATGAGAACTCAGGTAGAGACCAAGCAGTTCCTTTTCCCAGGCGAGCAGTTGTTTGCGCCCCGCGGCAGGCACGTCCGCCAACTCAGTTGACAAACTCGCTGGCGCCGCTTCGGGCGCCCCGCCGAACAAATCCATTTGTCCCCGAGCCGCCGCTTTCTGGCGATTCTGGGCGGCTCCGATCAGCGATTCAAGGGAGGCCAACACGGCAGCGCGCCCACCGAAGACGTCCATGGCGCCGGCCTTAGCCAGGCTTTCCGCCGCGCGTTTTCCGACCGCGGTCCAGTCGAGCGCGTCGCAGAATGCCGTCAGTGAG
This sequence comes from Chloroflexia bacterium, assembly GCA_013698495.1. Classification (GTDB taxonomy): domain Bacteria; phylum Chloroflexota; class Chloroflexia; order Thermomicrobiales; family UBA6265; genus JACCYX01. Next base: position 3,629 of record JACCUV010000259.1, on the reverse strand, counting down.
CCGAACTCGTTGCCGGGTAGTGTGGTGCGCGATGCAAGGAGGCTTTCGACCGCGCCATGTCCGACGTTCTTGACTCCGCCCAGTCCGAATCGGATCGCGCTGGCGCCGTCGAGGTCTTCGACCGTGAAATCCAGTTGACTTCGATTAACATCGGGCGGCAACAAGGGAATACCGGCCCGACGGCACTCAACGACATTGAATACAGTCTTGTCCGTCGCCCCCATTTCGGTGGACATCAGCGCCGCCATGAACTGCACCGGGTAGTTCGCCTTGAGGTAGGCTGTTTGGGCGGTGATGACGCCATAGGCGGCGCTGTGCGCCTTGGGGAATCCGTATCCGGCGAACTTCTCGATCATGTCGAATATGTCGCGGGCCAGTTTCTTATCCATCCCATTGGCCACGCAGCCATTGACGAAGCGACTGAGGTAGTTCCCCATTCCCTCCTTTGATTTGTCGCTCATCGCGCGTTGCAGACCGTCGGACTCCGCCATCGAGAATCCGGCCAGGACGTTGGCGATCTGCATCACCTGCTCCTGGTACAGTGGGACACCGTGAGTTTCGCGCAGGATCGGTTCCATCAGCGGGTGCATGTATTCGGTGGTGGCACGGCCATGGCGACGGGCAATGAAATCCGGAGCCATTTTCATCGGACCCGGCCGAATCAGCGCGCTCAAGGCCACAATGTCCTCGAACGCGGTTGGCGCAACGTCGGTCGTCATTCGGGTCGTCATTCCACCTTCGAGTTGAAAGACGCCGGCGGTTTCGCCACGGCGCAATCCTTCCATCGCGAGTGGATCATCGAGCGGGATGTCCTCGATCGACAGGCTGTGACCAGTAGCCCGTACCATCTCTATCGCCTTGCCGATCACCGTGAGCGTCTTCAGACCTAGGAAATCCATTTTCAAGAGGCCGATGCCTTCGAGTTGTTTCATCGGATACTGGGTAGTGATTTCACCTTCGCTCTTGCCACCGGCCCGCTGCAACGGAACGTGCTCGACCAACAGGTCGCGGGAGATCACGACACCGGCCGCGTGCGTCGATGAATGCCGCGCCAATCCTTCGACTTTTTTCGCGGTTTCAACCAGTTCGTTGAGTTGGCTGTTCTGGCCCAGCAGTTTCGTCAGCTCGGGCACTGAGTCCAACGCCTTCTCAATCGTCATCTCCGATTCAGCCGGGATCAGCCGCGCGACTCGATCGGTGTCGGCGAAACTCAATCCCATGGCCCTTCCCACATCGCGGACCGCCGCCTTGGCCTTGAGGGTCCCGAACGTCACGATTTGGGCGACACGGTCGTCACCGTACTTCCTGACAACGTAGTCGATCACCTCCGAGCGACGATCGTCGGCGAAGTCAATGTCGATGTCCGGCATTTTGCTGCGCGAAGGATTCAGGAACCGCTCGAAGATGAGATCGTATTTGAGCGGGTCCAACCCGGTAATGTTGAGGCAATAGATGACGATGCTGCCGGCCGCCGAGCCCCGGCCCGGCCCGACGAGGATGCCGTTCGATTTCGCGAAGTTCACGAAGTCCCACGTGATAAGGAAGTAACTGGTGAATCCCATCGCCTGGATCACGCCAAGTTCATGGTTCAATCGCTCGCCGACGGCGCCATCGAGTGTGCCATAGCGTTCAATCGCGCCCTTTTCGCAAAGATGTCGAAGATACGACACCGGGGTGAATCCGTTCGGCACATCGAAGTTAGGAAGCTGAAAACCTTTGAATCCGAGGTCGACGTTGCACATCTCGGCAATCCGGATCGTGTTCGAGATCGCTTCCGGCGTGTCGACGAACAACCGGGCCATCTCGTCCGGACTCTTCAGGTAAAACTGATTCGAATCGGTTTTCAGTCGCTTGGGATCTTGGATCGTGGTGTTTGTTTGGACGCAAACGAGCACATCCTGGGCCGCCGCATCGTTCTCTGAACAGTAGTGAACATCGTTGGTGGCGACCAACGGCAAGTTGAGTTCCCTTGCCAGTGGAATGAGTTCCCGGTTGACCTGAATTTGCTCATTCAGCCCATGGTCCTGCAGTTCTATGTAGAAGCGATCCTTGCCGAAAATCTCGGAGAGTTCACCGGCGTACTGCCTGGCCAGATCCCGTTTTCCGTGCAGAAAGTTGTTCGCGACCGGTCCGCCAAGGCAGGCGGAGGTGGCGATGATCCCTTCCCGATACGTGTGCAAGAGTTCCATGTCTATACGAGGTCGGTAGTAAAACCCGTCCAGACTTGCGATGCTGGCGAGTTTAAGCAGGTTGCGGTAGCCGATGTCGTTTTCGGCAAGCAGCAACAGGTGGTAGGACTTGCGCTCGCGCGTGGCTATCGACCCCTCGGCGAGGTAGGCCTCCATCCCGATAATGGGATGCAATCCGGCCGTCGTTCCCTCCTGATACCAATGCATTGCCGCATACATCACGCCGTGATCGGTGACAGCCATATGCTTCATGCCCAATTCATGGGCCCGCGCTACATATTCCTTGACCCTACCCATTCCATCGAGCAGCGAGAATTCTGTATGGAGATGAAGGTGAGCGAACTCAGTCACAGTGAAATACCCCGTGCGAAACGTAGTCGATTCGACATCTATCTCGATCGATTGTCTGGTTGAAAAGGCATACGGTCAATATGGTAAACAACTGGCGCCAACCAGTGCGTACATCAGCGAACTGAAATCGAAACCGGAATCGGCAAACAGAAAACCCACGGCCTCGGTCAGGCGGTGGGCTCTCTGTTGTGAAGCAGTCAATTCGGCAAGGAGCGGCGTCATTCGGTCACCTCGGCGGGATGAGGTTTCGGACCGTCCTGCCCGATGCATCGCTATGCGGCGGCGACAACTTCCGGCGCCGCATCGTCATCCTTGAGCACATGCTTGGCCTGCTCGGCGAGCAAACGCAGCACCTGCCGCATCGAATCGCGATAGGCCTCAGGCACCTGGTTGTTCTGAAGCAACCCAAGCACTTCGGTGATCTCAGGTTCACCGGACAACAAGCTGGAGACCTCGCCCGGCAGGAATCCGGCGGCAGCCAGCAACTCGTCGCGGTTCACCTGCTCGAGTTCCATTGCATTCGCCAGCTGCTCGACCGCATCCCGCGTCGGCGTCCGGGCTCCGCTCTCGAGCCGGCTGACGTAGGAGTGATCGAAACCCGCCCGCTCGGCAAGTTTGCTTTGGGATACACGGCGTGTTTCCCGAAATCGCTTGAGTGTGACACCGAATCCAAAATCCGCCCGATCGAACATGTCCCGCCTCCGTCTGAACTGGGCCGGTAACTGCGCAACGTTTGCACAACGTGCGGCGCCATCTGCTTGCCGGTTAGTCACGTTCCCGCGACTTGATGTCACCATGGTATACGCTGATTGCCACCTTGTCAATAGATTGTACGAACAATCCACACATGGCGCCGTTTGCCTGCCGCAAAATGACAGTTGTCGACCCGACTGGCGTTGTTCGGAGTGTACATGCCGAATACTGTCGCTATGCTGGCGTTTCGCGCATGAAGAGGCGTTTTCGATGGGGTTCTTGTGGGTGTGTAGCGGTATACTGCGTGCGTGTCGGGGCTTGTGCGAGTTCGGGACGACCCGCTTGGACTTGTGGCCCGTTTTTGCCGAACGAAAGTGAGATTGGTGACCGAAGCTG
>JACCUV010000237.1 GCA_013698495.1 Chloroflexia bacterium | reverse complement strand
GGTGACCGCCGCCGCCGAAACCGCGGTGAACAGCGCATCGACCGGGGCCGTGGCGTCCCCGCCCTCTGTGGTTACAGGCAACGCCAGAAGAATGGCGCCCAGCAAGACGAGCAGGGTAAACGCCAGCACGAACCGCTTGGCGTGCGTACTGACATGCGGCGCCGAGGAGCGATTGGGTGGTTTCGGCAACGAGATGATTTGAGTGGCGTCGAGTCGCCTGCGGACTATCCTGTTGCCAGGCAGGCGGCGACTTCTGGGGTTGTCCACGATTCCTCGTCCCTGGCCGATTCGCCAAACCTTGGCGCCACGCGCATCGGACTGAATTTTCAATCGCCACTATCGCAAGGGCGTCCACCACGGAGGCGCGGCTGCCTGACAGATGTGTGAGAATCAGGTCTCTACCCGATCCGCACCGGCGCCTCCGGGAACCGGTACTTCATCGGCTTCTGGCGGCGCTGCAAGGCGTACACGGCGGTCAGCGGCCCGAGTCGGCCGACGTACATGCCGATGCAAAGCAGAAGTTTGCCGGGCGACGACAGCTCAGGCGTGATTCCGGTCGAGACGCCCGCTGTCGCCACCGAACTCATTCCTTCCAGCATGATCGGCAGGAAACCGAACCCGTGGTCGGCAATCACGTCTTCGGTGATCGCCAGTCCCAACGTCAGCAGGAAGTGCGCGAACATGAACAGGGCAATCACCGCCATACCCCGGAACACCAGCTGCTGGGAAATGCGACGGCCGAACGCCTGGGCCTCGGCCTGACCGCGAACGGTGGAGACCACGGCGATGAAGAGGATCGCGACCGTTGCCAACTTGACGCCGCCGGTTGTCGATCCTGCCGCCCCGCCGACCATCATAATCGCGATCGAGAGGAAGACCGTCGCTGGATGGACGTCGCCGAAATTGACCGTCTAGAACCCCGCGGTCCGGACCGATGCGCTCTGGTAGAACGCGGTCATCGGTTTTAACCAGTCCCCGACATGGACCATGGCGTTGTTCCACTCGAGGGTGAGGAACATCGCGGTTCCCAGACCGAGGAGAATGACATTCGTGGTCAACACGAGTTTGGTGTCGAGCGCAAACCGGCTCCAGCGCTTGCGTGTCCACACATCGCTGAAGGTAATGAACGACAAGGCACCTGCCTGGATCAGCAGGAGCGAGGTCGTGTTGATCAGGGGAGAATCCGCAAACGCGGTGAGCGAGCCGTAGCCACCCTGAAGGTCGAATCCGGCGTTGCAGAAAGAGGAGATCGAGGTGAAGACACCGTGCCAAATCGCTGCCGGCAGCGATTCATCCTCGGCAAATCGGATCGTGAACACCACGGCCCCGATCGCCTCGCAGACGAAGATGAATCGGAGGACACGCTTCGAGAGGTTTGTCGCCTCCCGCAACGACAAGGTCGGCGAGCCGTCCTGGAGCAAAAGCGAATCGCGCAGCGACAACCCGCGGCCGAGCGAGGCGAGCACCACTGAGGCCCCGACCATGAAACCGAGACCCCCGGCCTGGACCAGGACGAGGATGATCGCCTCGCCAAAAAAGTTCCAGTGGTCCTGGGTATCGACGACCACCAACCCGGTGACCGACGAGGCCGACACCGCCGTGAAGAAGGCGTCGATCGGAGCCGTCCGTTGACCGCTCTCGGTTGTCCACGGCAGCGCCAGGAGGACAGCGCCAAGGACGACCAGAAGTGTAAAGGCGAGCACGAATCGTTTGGCGTGGGTGCGCACATGCGGCGCCTCCCGACGATCCGGGTCGGTTGTGAGCGATATGACCTGTGTGGCGTCGAGTCGCCTGCGGACCACCCTGTTGCCGGGAAGACGTTTCCTGCCGAGCTGCTCCACAATCCGTCAGTCCTGGACGAGGGGCGACGACAGACGTGTTTTGCGCCTGGCCTCGGGATCGCGCTCCGCGAAGGTTTCGATTTCGGAGTCGGCGCCAACGATGATCAATTCATCGTTCGCCTGGATTACCTCCTGGAAATGCGGCACCGTGATCAATTGACTGCCGCGCTTGATCATCAACACGTTGAGTTTCCTGGTTTGATCGCCGAGCGCCTCGGTGAGCGTATGCCCGATCAGGTTGGCCGGGGCCAGGAGTTTCGCGATTCCGGCGTTGGCCGAGAGCGAGAGGTAGTCGTTGACGTGGCGCACACCGATCGAATGCGCCAATCGGTTGCCGGCATCCAGCTCCGGAAAAACGACACGATCGGCCCCGACCTTTCGCAGCAGTTCACCATGCAGCGTCGATTTCGCCTTGGCCACCACCCACGGAACCTTCAATTTCTTGAGCAACAGGGTGCTAAGGACGCTTGATTCGAGACTTTCGCCCTGGGCGACGACTGCCACGTCGGATTGGTGAATGTTGAGTTGTTCCAGCAATTCCTGATCGGTGCCATCGCCCTGGGCGGCCAGCGTCACGAAGTCGGCGGCTTCCTGGATTTGCTTCTCCCCGCGGTCGATGGCGGTGACTTCGTACCCCAATTCGTGCAAGGTTCGGGCGACACTGGTCCCGAACCGTCCGAGTCCGATCACCGCTACCCGGTCTTCCAAACCGCTTCGTCGAATCGAATCTGGCGCCACGTGGCCTGTCCTTCCGAAAACACCCGGCGCAAGGTGGCGACCGAGTTTGCAACGGTTGTCCTGAATTGCTGGAGTGATTGTACGCCGGGCGCCTCGAATCGGTTGACCGTCGTGTATACTTACCTATAGTTAGTATATGAATTTGTCATTCCGGCGCCATAGGAATCTTGTCGCGCCGGGATTCAGGCAAGTCAAGTCATCGACAATGAAACCCGTATCGCAAAGGTGAGAATTCCCACATGACAAACAATGCCGGACCGCACAACATCCAGCCCAACAACCAGATTGCGCCGACCACGAGCATCGGCCACGTTCACCTCAAGGTGGCCAGTATTAACCGCGCACTCGACTTTTACCATGGCGTGCTTGGGTTCGAGATCGTGATTCGGATGGGGAATTCGGCGGCCTTCCT
>JACCUV010000231.1 GCA_013698495.1 Chloroflexia bacterium | reverse complement strand
CTTGCGAGCGGGGCCATCGCCCTGCTGCTCCTGATTGGCGCCGGGGCACTCGATTCCGCGTTCGACTTGCCGGCCGCGTTCCTGCGCGGCACCGGACTGGTCCTCGTGCCCTGGGTTGTGTTGTTGCTGGCGATCGCGTCCCGAAAGACGATGTATCGAAATGCAGTATGGGTCGTGGTCGCAGTCAACACGGGCTGGGTTGCGGGCAGCGCGATACTGCCGATTGTCGATTGGATTGAGCCGAATGCCCTTGGCGTCACATTCATCATCGTCCAGGCGGTCGCCGTGGCACTATTCACCTGGTTGCAAATCGTAATGGTGGTCGAGTATGAGACGCGTTCGTGGGGAAGTGTCGCCCGCGTCTAGGGCGCCGTCGCAAACATCCCGTCTGGGTCGAACGCAATCGGTTCGAAGTCGCTCACCTGCTCGACTGTGCCCGTCGCGAGCAACGCCTCCACCAGCGGCTCCGAAGCGAGAATGTGCTCCAGCGACTTGGTTGATTCGATCCTGATGATGCCCGCCATGCCTCCCTCGACCCGGAGCGCCGAGGCGATCGCCAGCTGCAATGCCTGACGATCGGTGTCGACGGTGATCGGGATGCGGGCGCCTGAGGGCGACTTGGCGGTGATCATGTTCATATAGGTTGGAATTGGGTCCATTTCGTCGACCGCCCGGCGCAACGCTAAATCGAACATCCCGATCCCGGTGGCGTTGCCATCGGTGTCGGAGGTGAGTTCGCGGACGATGTAGCGCTGGATTTTGGGCAAGGCCTCGCTGAAATCGATCTCCCCGGCAACGTCGCGGTTGATCGCATTGGGGTCTGCCCCATCGCCACTGATGTCTTTGCCGATCTTGTCGACGATCAGGACGTCGACCTGCTCGATCCGTGGCAACCGGGCAAGTTTGGCCTTCGCGATCTCCAGCAGTTCGGCCTCGCGCTTGAACATTCCCGCCGCGGGCACGGCCTCGACGATACTCAGCTTGCTCAGCCCATTTTCGACCAGGGCGATGCCGAAGGGGATACTCACCTGCGAGAGCGTGTACGCCGCAACCCGTGGCACAAGCTCGCCAAACGTCCCGATTCCCTGGCTATGGAACCAACTGGCTCCATGCTGTTTGCCAAGCCCGATCGCGATCATCTTCGCCAGACCGGATTCGACCGGACCTCGGAAATCTGTGTGCGGCTTGACCCGGCCGATCGGGATCACGACATCGGCTTCTTCGTGGGCAATGCGATCGAAGTAAACCGGGACGCCACCGTCAATCGTGCCCAGCAGCACCGTTTCCATCGAGGCCCGGATCGGGCAGCCGAGGTACTGCTCGGTCACGCCGTAGTGCTCGATCAGAGCGCGTTGACCTTCGGGCGTGGCGCCGCCGTGGCTGCCCATCGCAGGAATCACGAACGGCTCACCGCCGCGCGCCCGGACCTGCTCCACCGCCGCCTTGAGGACCTCGGCGATACGGTCGATGCCGCGGCTGCCGGCAGTTAGCACAACCCGTGAACCGGGTTCGATCGCGCTGCCGATGTCTGGTTTGGCGAACTCTCGGGCAATCGCCTCGTGAATCGAGTCCACTTCCTCATCATTGAGGTGCTGACGGAACCGCGCCCAACGCGGCAACGCGGTCTGCGAGAAAACATCGAGCGGGGAAGAAGTCTGAACCGATGCCATAAACGGCTCCTTGGTGAGAGACAATCTCCTCATTGGCGCCATTCTAGCCGTTGCGGACTGTCACGGGGAGTCCCCCTGTGACTCAGAGCATTCCGTAGGGTCCACCGGTGTTTACCCTAATTCGCGTAGTCGTCGAGGTCGAGGTTGCACCCGATGAAACCGTCATCGAACCCGGTGGAGAACGACTCAATGCGCTGATCGCCAGTGCCATGGGCATCGAATTCGTCGAATTCGGTGTCCGCGGTATCGCCCGAAAGACTGGTGATCTCAATCGCTGCTTCGATCTCCTCCTCATCGATGTCGCCAATCGCCAGGGCGTCCTGTGCGTAAATTCCGGCGAGGCAATCGGCCTGCAACTCGATTTCGATCGGGTACAAACCGCCGTCCAGTTCCGGGTCGAGCGAAATATCGATCCCCAGTAGCACTTGAATGTGATGTCCCCACTCGTGGGCAATAATCGTCGTAAACCCGTACGGCCCCGTGAGATCGACGACATCTTCCTGGAAACCGGGATCGTAGTACACGGTCGCATCGAGCGTGCAATAGTAAATCGCGTACAACTCGATCTCTTCCTCAATCCCGCAACCAGTCTCGAACGGTTGAGATGTGATCGCCACGATGTCCGTCATCGCCTCGTAGTCGAGTTCGGACTCGGTAAACACGTTCTCCCAAAATCGATCGATCCGGACATAGGCCGCTCGTCGGAACGTCGGCAGGTACGCGTTTGTTTCGGCCCCGACAGTCGCCGTGAGCGTCGACATCTCGTCCGCCGAGAGTTCCGGGAACCAGCGCCAGCGCTGCCCGTCGTCGACGAACACCCACTCCCCGCTCTCCTCTATGACGCTTCCGTTCCGTTCCACTGATTGCGTGTACTGGACGGTCGCCGCGTCCATGAAGATCTCGCCCGTGACATTCCATCGCCAGGCGCCGAAGGTCACTTCGCCAATCGTCGGGTCGTCGCTCGGAATGCTCAACTCGCCGGACTCGGCCCAGTTCACCAGCGCCTGACGTGGCAAGAGGTTCCGCGCGCTCGGGTGCATCCGGTCGTAGAGATCGAACCAGTCGCCATTTTCGCGTTGCCGGGAGGTTTCGGTGGCGGTCGAGGTCACGGTCTCGACCCGGTCGTCTGTGGCGAACTGGGCCAGTGCACCAGGCGCCGGAACCATGACGGCAAGAATGAGCGTGACAAGCAGGACGGCCATTGCCAGACTCCGGCGCTGCATGTGCGTGAAGGTGTTCATCAATCGCCGATCTGGTGAGTAACGAGTAATCGAGCGGG
>JACCUV010000219.1 GCA_013698495.1 Chloroflexia bacterium | reverse complement strand
GCCTCGGGCGATGTCGTCGGATGAAACGCCGGCATCCTTGTAACGCTTCCAATCCTCGCCAAAACGGTCGTACATCTTCCGCTTTTCGACGTCGGAGAGCACCTCGAACGCCTCATTCAGGTCCTTGAAATGCTCTTCGGCTTTGGGATCGTCGCGATTGACGTCAGGATGCAGTTCCTTGGCGCGCTGGCGGTAGGCTGTACGGACGGCCTTCTCATCGGCAGAGCGGTCGACACCGAGCACGCCGTAATAGTCCTTGAAATCTACGGTTTTAGGCATTGTTCGTTCTCCAGATACTTAGTCTGGACATAGTGTATAAGTTGAGTCACCCCGACGCAACCCTGGTTTCAGGACCGAGGCTGAAAGGCGCGAACCAACCGGTTCTTGCCTGAGGCAATCCTGACATAGGAGCGATGCAGCAGACCAATTCCCACAGGAATTGCCATCACGTTGGCGATTGGGGCCGCGGCGGAAACGATCGCCACGGCAATCGCCACGCCGTCCTCCAGCGTGCTCGCGAACGGGTTGCCAAGACCAGCCGTCCCCCGCGTAATCGCGATCCTCGACCGCATTTTCCAAAAGTGCACGGCGCCCGCAATCGCCAGACCCAACGCCCCGGCGAACCACGCATCGACGTCGCCGCGTTCACTGGCGACCGCCATGAAACAAAGGACGCCGGCCAACGGACGAATCGCCGTGTGCGCGAGATCGTTGAAAAGATCCAGACGTGGAATCTTGTCGCCAATGAGTTCGATTGGAAGCACGAGAAGAAGTACGAGGATGCCGGAGTTGGCCGAAATCCAGCTATATGGACTCTCAAGATTGAACGAGGCGCTGATCCGGTCGGTCAACGCGAGGATCAGCAAGGGGAGGTAGGCATTCAGGCCGGATGAGAAAGACCAACCGGCGCCGGCTAGCAATGTGACGATCATGGATGCTGTCCCACGATGTTGACGGCGGCGCACGCGACGACCGTGCAAACGGGCGAACCCGCTCACCCAAGAACGGAGTTCGCCCATTGTCCATGACAATTGACCTGGATCGCTAGTCGATCGAGCGCACGACCGTCACCAGTTTGCCTTGAATCCGGACATTGTCGGCGCGAGTGTAAATCGGGTCCATTGTCACGTTGGCTGGTTGGAGGCGAACCTGCTCACCTTCGCTGTAGAATTTCTTGAGCGTGGTTTCCTTCTCGTCTTCAAGCCAGACCGCGACGGTTTCGCCGTTTTCGCAGGTTTGCTGTTGCTTGAGGATCACGATATCGCCATCGTTGATCAAGGCATCGACCATCGAGTGACCGCGAACCCGCAGCGCGAACAAGTCGGCATTCCCGCGTGGCGCAAGTTCGCGGCTGAGTTCGATCACGTCGGCCGCATCGCTTCCTTCCAATTGCCCAGGCACGGGAATTGGCATACCGGCGGCAATTTGACCGATGACCGGAATGCTCACGACATTGGATCGTGACGGACCGCGGCCGATAACTTCGATTCCGCGCGAAATATTTCGGTTGCGATGGATGCAATCGCGTTCTTCCAGCACCTTCAGGTTGTAGTCAACGACACTGGTTGAAGAAATCCCCAGTTCCTGTTGGATATCGCGAATGGTCGGCGGATAGTCGTTGTTGTCAAGAAAAGTCCCGATGAAGTCCAAAATGGCTTGCTGACGTTGGGAGAGAATCTTCATCCGATATCCTTTGGTTGAAACAGCAGCCGGAACGTGCGGGCATACCGGGTATCATTCCTGAGGCGATTATAGTGTCGAACACTTGTTCGTGTCAAGCGCTTGCAGTCAGTTAATTCGCCAGCAGCGACAAGGCGTACGCTGATAGCAACCGTCATCGTCTTCCATCCGTCGAGGCATTTCTATCGTGTCCACATCCCAGGCACTGATCAAACTTGAATTCGGCGAAATCCTGCGCCGCCTGGCGACGCACTGCAGCTACAGCGTGGCCGCTCAACGCGCCCTGGAAATCGGTCCGAGTCGCGATCGCAAGATCGTCGCCTACCTGCTCGATGTCACCGCCGAGGCGGCTGACTTCTGGATCCGGTTCCCGGAGTTTACGGTCGGCGGAGCGAGGGATATTCGTGTGGAAGTCGAACGGGCCGACAAAGGCGCGCGGCTTACGCCGCACGAACTCCTGCAGGTATCGGATACGCTGCGGGCTGGTCGCGAGGTCAAACGCACCTTCGTCCGGATGCCCGATGGTGCGGAACGGTACCCGCTCCTTGTTGAATTCGCGGAGGCGATCGAAAACTTCTCACCGCTGGAAACTGACCTGACGCGATCGATTGGCCCTCGCGGCGATGTGCTGGACAGTGCGAGCGAGGAGCTCTCGCGCTTGCGCAAGGCGGTCCGAATCGCCCACAACCGGCTCATGGATCGCCTCAACAGCTTCATTTCCGGTGGACGCCACTCCTCTGCACTGCAGGAGAACATCATTACGATCCGTGATGGCCGCTATGTGATACCGGTGCGAGCCGAAGCGCGCGGCCTGATCCGGGGAATCGTTCATGACACCTCGTCGAGCGGGCAGACATTGTTCATGGAGCCGTTTGATGTCGTTGAACTCAACAATCGATGGCGCGAACAGCAAATCGCCGAGACCCACGAGATCGAGCGCATTCTCGATGCGCTCAGCGCGAAGGTCGGGGACCAGCGCGAACCAATCGAGCGCCTGATCGAGGCGGTGGCGGCGATCGATCTGGCGTTGGCCAAAGCGAGATTCGCATCTTCGATCGAAGCGACCAAACCGACGATTCACCAGCCAGGCAAGGATGCCGGTCGCGAGCGCGGGCGTCGCGGTCACCCGACCCACCGCATCCGCCTCGACAATGCCCGGCACCCGCTGCTCGACCCCACCACGGTCGTCCCGATCAGCCTTGAGTTCGGTGAAGACTTTCGCGTGTTGTTGATCACCGGACCCAATACCGGCGGCAAAACGGTCGCACTCAAAACAGTCGGTCTGCTGATGCTGATGGCCCAAACCGGGTTGTTCATACCCGCCGACGATACCTCTGTGGTCAGCGTCTTCTCCGCGGTCTTCGTCGACGTCGGCGATGAGCAAAGCATCGAGCAAAGCCTCTCGACATTTTCCTCGCACATTCGGAATATCGTCAGCATGCTCGAACACGTCGCCGCTGACAGTCTCGTTTTGCTCGACGAAGTCGGGGCCGGCACCGATCCGCAGGAGGGCTCGGCCCTGGCGCGGGCGCTGATCGGCTCGCTTCTGGAGCGAGAGGCGATGGTCATCGCCACCACCCACTACTCCGAGGTCAAGGCATTCGCCTACGCCACCCCGGGTGTGGAAAACGCCAGTGTCGAGTTCGACATTCAAACGTTGTCGCCGACGTATCGCCTGATGGTAGGGATACCGGGTCGATCGAACGCACTTTCGATCGCAAGCCGACTCGGCATGCCGGAATCGATAGTGGCCGAGGCGCGTGGCCTGCTTGAACCGGGAGACGCCCGGACCGAGGATCTGATTGACCAGATTCGGCAGCGCCGGGACGACATCACCGAACAATTGCGCAACGCCAGGGATGCCGAGGAGGCGGCGAGAGTGCTGCGCCGACGCGCCGCGCAGTCGATCCGCGAAGCTGACGAAATTCGCCAAAGTGCCCGGGAAGAAGCAATCGCCGAAGTTGAGGACGAGCTGGCCATCGCCCGCCAGGCGATTCGCGAACTTGAGCGATCGCGATCGTTCTCCAGCGCGAGCGTGTCCGACCGCGCCACCATCCAGGAAGCCGTGAGCACAGCGGAGCGGGAGCTACGCCTTGCCCAGCGACGTCGCAAACCTGCCCAGGCATCGGCGCCAACACCAGCGAGGCGCCCATTGCAGACCGGAGACCTGGTCAACATCGTTTCGCTGGAGCAAAAAGGCGAGGTGATCGCAGTTGATGCCGGCGAGGCCGAGGTCCTGTTAGGTTCACTCAAGCTGCGCCAACCCGTCGGTAATCTTGAGCGAATCGGCCGGGTTCGCGCGGATTCGGGTTCGCGACGAGTGCATGTTTCAGCCCCGGCCACAGAGTCCGTGTCGATCGAAATCGACATTCGCGGATACCGTGCCGAAGAAGTCTCGCCAATTCTCGAAAGCTACCTCCACGACGCGTATCTTTCCGGTTTGCCCTGGGTCCGGATCATCCACGGCAAGGGAACCGGCGCACTGCGCCAAGTGGTGCGTGAGGAACTGCGTAACTCTCCGGTCGTCGAGCGCAGCGCCGCGGCTCCCTCGAACGAAGGTGGCGAAGGCGCGACCGTCGCCCACCTCCGCCAAAGCTAATGCTCAATCACCTCTGAATTGACACCATGCCAGGTCA
>JACCUV010000208.1 GCA_013698495.1 Chloroflexia bacterium | reverse complement strand
GCTGTACCTGGCGCGCGGACTCGATCCGGCACGGGCGATCGCGCTGGTAGCGGATCAACAGTCGGTCATGCGGACTCGCGCAGCGCGCCTCACCGAGCAAGTCGACGATGTTCAGGGGGACGACGTGGACAACGCGTTTGGCGACACCGTGCTGCGGTTACGGCTTTTGCAGACACGAGCGGCGCTCGATTGGCTGGAGGGGCTGCCCGAGTCGGAATGACCCGATTGCGCTGCATCGGATGCGGCAGTGCTCGTCGCGACATGAAAAAACTCGCTTGCCATCGACGGTTGCGCCGGATACGATTGTCTCCCTATTCAATGGCTGACTATCGAGTGCGGCTCCACGCGAATGCGGACGCGAGGAAGGGAATGGTGCACGTGGGACGACACGTAATGCGAGTTTTCGTGGGACTCACTTTGGCAGCGGGGTCGTGGATGGGATTAGCCGTGTCTGGGTCGTTGAGCGCGGCGCAGATTGACTGCGGATCAGTGGCGCCGACGAGCGCCACCGCCACGCCGCGGGCGACGCCGGCCTCCATCGCCGAGGTCGCCTTTCCGAAAGGAGGCGAGACCTTGACGGTTTTCGCGGCGGCCTCGCTGACCGACGCGTTCGACGAGTTCGCGACGACCCTTGAGAACGCCAACGCAGGCCTCGAGATTGTGATCCAGACGGGTGGCTCCCAGACGCTGGTGACTCAGCTGCGCGAGGGCGCCGAGGCCGACGTGCTGGCAACGGCGAACAATCCAACGATGGCGACGGCGGTCGAAGCAGGGTTGATCAGCGGAGAGCCAGTCCATTTCACCGGCAATCGCCTGGTGATTGTTGCTCCGCCTGCTAATCCTGCTGGAATTGCCTCGCTCGACGATCTGGCCAATGACGATGTGCTCCTGGTCGTTGCCAACAGCTCCGTACCGGCCGGCGCCTACGCTCGCGAAGTGCTCTGTGTGTACGGCGATTCGGAGGAGGCCGCGGAAGGCTTTGTGGACGCGATTGACGGCAACATCGTCTCCGAGGAAGAGGATGTCCGAAATGTGCTGGCCAAGGTGCAACTCGGTGAGGCGGACGCGGGCATAGTCTACGCCAGCGATGCGGTGGCCGCGGAACTGGGGGGCGCGCCGGTGGCGGTGATCGAGTTCCCGGCGTGTTTGCCGTTGACGGCCAGATACCCGATTGCAGCGGTTGAGGGTGGGAACATTGACCTCACCAACGCCTTCATCGCAGCTATCCTGTCTTCGGAAGGCCAGGCGGTATTGGCGAAGTACGGGTTTGGGTAGAGGAACTTGGCCGGAACGAGACCGGTCACTACCCGCCGAAACTGTCGGCAAGACATTCCGCCGAAGCGCGGGTTTGAGGGGCGAGCGTTGGCCGGCACAAGACCGGCCACTACCAGATTTGGGTGATCTTGGCCCGGAAACGTAGTCATAGCCAATTCGCGTGGATACTGGCGGCGATCAGCCTGGTGGGGTTGGTGCTGCTCAGCCTGCCGACGATCGCGCTCGTGATCCGGGCCTCGCGCGCGACGGATGTCCTCGACGATCCACGTGCACGGGAGACACTCCGCGAGGCGCTGACGCTCAGCATCTCGACGTCGCTGGTTTCGCTGCTTGCGATCGTCCTCGCGGGGACGCCGATCGCGTGGGTGTTGGCGCGCGGTCGTTTTCCCGGCGTGCGCTTGCTTGATGCCCTGATCGACCTGCCGGTCATCCTGCCGCCCGCCGTGGCCGGGATCGCGCTGTTGACCGCGTTCGGGCGCCGGGGATTGCTGGGGGAGACATTCGACCGCTTCGGGTTCAGCATCGGGTTCACGACGGCGGCGGTCGTGATCGCCCAAATTTTCGTCTCGGCGCCGTTTTTCATTCGCACGGCGCGAGCCGGATTCAGCCGGATCGATCATTCGCTGGAGGAGGCCGCCGCAGATCTCGGGGCGAGTCCGGCACGTGTGTTCTGGCGGATCACACTGCCGCTCAGCCGGGCAAGCCTGATCGCGGGGGCGGTGTTGGCGTGGGCGCGGGCGCTTGGGGAGTTCGGGGCGACGATCATGTTTGCCGGAAATCGGGAGGGCGTGACGCAAACGATGCCGCTGGCGATTTACGAGCGGTTTGGGGCAGGCGATCTGTCAACGGCGCTGGTGCTTTCGGCGATTCTGCTGATGGCCTCGATAGGGTTCCTGATTGCCGTGCGCTGGCTGGGTGAACCGGGGAGCGCGCGGTGATGTCCGATGCGCTGCGACTGGACGCGATCGGCAAGCGATTCGGCGCCCAGGTTGCGCTGGAGGACGTGAGCCTTGCGGTTGGCGACGGCGAGTACCTGACGATACTCGGGCCGTCCGGGAGCGGCAAGAGTACGGCCCTGCGCGTGATCGCCGGTCTCGAACAGCCGACCCGCGGCACGGTCCGGATCGGCGACGCGGATGTGACGAACCTGCTGCCGCATCGTCGCGACTGCGCGATGGTGTTCCAGAACTACGCGCTCTTTCCGCACCTCTCGGTCGCAGACAATGTCGCCTTTGGGCCACGAATGAGTGGGCGATCCAGGCGATTGTCGGATTCCGGAGTGGGCGCCTTCCTCGACCTTGTCGGCCTTCGCGGCTCGGGTGCGCGAATGCCCCTCCAGCTCTCCGGGGGAGAACAGCAACGCGTGGCGCTGGCGAGGGCGTTGGCGGTCGAACCAGCGGTGTTGCTGCTGGACGAGCCACTGGGCGCACTCGATCTGTTGCTGCGTCGTCAGATGCAATCAGAGTTGCGCGCGATCCAACGCGCCACCGGTCGGGCCTTCATTCACGTCACGCACGATCAGGGCGAGGCGTTGGCGCTTTCCGATCGCATTGCAGTGCTGCATAAGGGGCGGATTGCGCAGGTCGGCACGCCGGAGGAGATTTACGAGCGGCCCGCGAACCGGTTTGTCGCCGAGTTCATGGGATTCCGTAATGTGTTGCGGGTCGAGGCGCGTGGTGAAGGCAAGGTGTGTGTCGCAGGGGTCGAGATGGCGAGACCGGATACGTTGAACGAAGAGGTGGGATCGTTCGTGGCCGCGATCCGACCTGAGCGGATCCGAATCGGGTCGCCCGTTACCGGCGCCGCGTTGACGAGAGGCGTGGTGATGTCACAATCATATGCTGGGAGTTCGTGGGTGCACGAGATCGATATGAGCGACGGAACGCGGATCGTCGCGAGCGCCAGCCGCGGGTTCGCGGTGGGCGAGGTTGTGCACCTCAGCATCGATCCGGCGCACGTTGTGTTTTTGCCGGAGTAGACAACGGAATCGAGCCGGCCGACTCCCATTTAGCAGGGTGGACCCCCCGACTTCGCCCTGGGCAGGCTGAATCGACAAAACCCTTGTTTCTTGATGTGCCTTGGAAGGTCGATTCAGTGCATGTCCAGAGAGGTGCGTGGGATCCGCACGATGTCGAAGTATTGGCCGCCATGATCCTTCCGCCGTCAGGCCGGCCGCTACCACCCTCGGAGCCTGCGCATCACCGGGCGACGGGTT
>JACCUV010000197.1 GCA_013698495.1 Chloroflexia bacterium | reverse complement strand
GAACCATCTCGTAGGGGTCGACCCCGTGTCGACCCTCACCACTCAACTGTAACGGGCGGACCACGGCTGCAAACCGGATCCGTCCAACCACAATTCAGCGTCGTCCTCCCGCTCTTGGCCCACCGATCCGCGGAAAACTGCAAGAAGTCCGCAAGAAGTTTCCCCGCAACCACGCGGAGAATGACCTTTTTGTCTTTTTGCACTTCAAAAAGGCATATTGGCGCTTCTGCCGATCTCTCCCCCAAACCTGCCGTACACTTCATCCACGAAACGGACCGTCACACCGGTCATCCCCTGCGAGAATGTGCGAGGCCCATGCCCCCGATTATCGACGTCAAGAACCTCACCAAACGCTACCGCAACCACATCGCGGTCGATAACGTCGACCTCGAAGTCCAGGAGGGCGAGATCTTCGGCATCCTCGGTCCCAACGGCGCCGGCAAAACGACCACCCTCGAAATGATCGAAGGCTTGCGCAAACCGGACGCCGGCTCGATCACCGTCGATGGCATCGACGCCGTCAACGACTCCGACCGCGTCCGCAAGATCATCGGCGTCCAGCTCCAGAGCACCGCCCTCTTCCCCTACCTCACCGCCAGCGAGCTTGTCGCCCTGTTTGGGAGTTTCTACGGTGTTACGGAACCACGTAATCGCGCCCCCGAACTGCTCCGCCTTGTGGATCTCGAGGACAAGTCGGCCAGCCGCGTCGAGGAACTCTCCGGCGGGCAGCAGCAGCGGCTCAGCATCGCCCTCGCCCTCGTCAACACCCCGCGCGTCACCTTTCTCGACGAACCGACCACCGGACTCGATCCCCACGCTCGGCGCAACCTGTGGCAAACGATCCTCGGCGTCCGCGAGGCCGGCGCCACCGTCGTCCTCACCACCCACTATATGGAAGAAGCCGAAGTCCTCTGCGACCGGATCGCAATCATGGATGGCGGCAAGGTGATCGCCTGCAACACCCCCGCCGGTCTGATTCGCGGGCTCGACGCCGAAGCCACCGTCACCGCCACAATCATCCGCCCCGTAGGGGTCGACCCCGTGCCGACCCGTGACTCCGCCACCACCGATGATGCCTTCTCCAACCTGCCGGGCGTCGTCGCCGCCGATGTCTCACCGCACGAAACAGGGAATCGCCTCACTCTCAAAACCCGCGACGCCCAAACCTCGATCATGGGTCTCCTCGAACTCGCGGCCGAGCGCAGCATCGTCCTCGAAGACCTTTCCAGCAGCCGCGCCACACTCGAGGATGTCTTCCTTGCCCGCACCGGCCGCACCTACGAGGAGGACGACCCCGACCCCGCCTCGTAGGGGCCGGCCTGCGTGCTGGCCCGTTTCGACCGCACCTTCGCAGGGGTTGGCCCCGTGTCGACCCGAGACTCATTGGACATGGATCGCATGCAATCATTCTGGGCAATGGTCGTCGCCAACCTCAAAATGACCGTCCGCAACCGCCAGGCCATCTTCTGGAACCTGGCGTTTCCCGCTATCTTCATCCTCATCTTCGGGGCCGTTTTCGGCAACGACTCGATCTCCAGCTTCGATGTCGGGGTCACCGGGCCCGATGGCCCAACCCTCCAGCGAATCGTTGCCGGTCTCGAAAGCAGCGACAGCTTCACCGTCCACACCGGCAGCGAAACCGCTGAACTGGACGAACTCAACAACAACGAGCGCCAGGTCGTGCTCGTCATCCCCCAAACCGTCGATGCCGCCAATCCGATCCGGATGTTCTACAACGAGCAGGGTGGACCGACCGGCTCGATCGCCCAAACCGCGGTCGAGAGCGCGCTCTACGGCATCCTCGGCGGTCCCGATTCCGTGCCGATCGAGGGTCAGGCGGTTTCCACACTCGACATCTCGTTCATCGACTTCTTCGTGCCCGGCATCCTCGCGATGAGCATCATGAACGCTGGCGTGATCGGTCTCTCCACAGCCTTCACCTCCTACCGCGAGAAGGGCATCCTGCGCCGGATCAAGGTCACGCCGTTCGCCCTCTGGAAATTCATCCTCGCCCGGATCGTCGCCCAGATGGTGGTGATCCTCGCCACCAGCGCGATCCTCGTCGGCATCGGGATCCTCGTCTGGGGCCTCACCGTCCGCGGCAACATTCTCCTCATCGTCGGCGTCATCTCCGTCGGCAGCCTCGCCTTCCTCGCGATCGGGTACGCCATCTCGTCGATCGCGCGTAACACCGAAACCGCCGCCAGCTACGCCAACCTCGTTACCTTCCCGATGCTCTTCCTCTCTGGCGTCTTCTTCCCGGTCGGCGATATGCCTGGCTGGCTGCAGCCTGTTGTCGATGTCCTGCCATTGCGCTACCTGGTCGACGCCCTGCGCGAACCGATGATGTACGGCCGCGGAATCGGCGCGACGTGGATCGACCTGCTCGTGCTGCTCGGCATCTTCGCTCTCGCCCTCGCCTTCGCGATCCGCTTCTTCAAGTGGGACGCGACGGCACGCTAGGAGGAAATCGGGAATGTGCGCCTTGTGGACCAGCCAACAACACCAGCGTCATTCCGAGCTTGCGCGGAATCCCGGCCCCACTGGATGCGACGCAGCCAGCACATTGCGCATACCGCAACGCGGGGGATTCCTCCTCTGTCGGAATGACCCTTCGGTGTGGCGCCCGCAAACGGCTGACGGAGCAATCAGGTTGGAACCCACTCACAGCGAACTGGCGCCGCGGACATGACGAATGTTTCGGCGACCTCGCCTTCCCCTACGATTCCGGTGTCGACGTTGCGGTTGGCATGGCAATTTCCGGCGTGCCAACGGCCGGAGTGGCTGGCGTCGCAACCGGCGTCGCGGCAGCCTCGGTCGGGATCGTTGCTGGCGTCGCGGCGGCGGTCTCCATGACATCCGGAGTCTCGGTTGGCGGGGTAGTTGCCGTCGGTTCCAGTGTCGGCGCCGCGAACAATTGCGTGTCAAGGCCAGCCGTCGGGTTGTACAAAATCTCGATCTGGGCACTCTCCGTCGTCTGGTTATAAAAGGCGATCGAACCCAAAATGCCAAGCACATCGGTCTGGTTCGCGATGCCTTGTGGCAAATTGGCGCATTGACCGTCAACATAGTCGATGCGAGCAAGCACAGGCCCCCACGTGTGGTCGGTGGCGAGGTCAACATCGCCATCGTAGGCCAGCGTCAGGCGCTCAACCTGAC
>JACCUV010000193.1 GCA_013698495.1 Chloroflexia bacterium | reverse complement strand
CGCACGGGCGACGATCGCCCGCGCAAGTGGATGTTCCGAAACCTGCTCGACCGATGCCGCCGCCGCCAACACCGATCCCTCAGTCTCGACGCCAAACGGGATCACGGCGGTGACGCCAGGGCGGCCGAGTGTGAGCGTGCCGGTCTTGTCGAACGCGATCGTCCGCACTCGCGCCATGTCTTCGAGGGCGGCGCCGCCCTTGACGAGGATGCCCATGCGCGTGGCCGATCCGATCGCGGAAACAATCGCCACTGGTGTCGAAATCACCAACGCGCACGGGCAGGCAATTACGAGCAGCACCAAGGCCCTGTACACCCACGTCTCAGGACTGCTCGACAACGCCCATCCAAATGCCGCGATCAGGCCAGCGACCGCCACGACGACCGGCGTATACACGGCTGCAAAGCGATCGACGAGTTGTTGGGATGGAGCCTTGCTCGATTGCGCCTGCTCGACCAGGTGCACGATTTTGGCCAGCATCGATTCGGATGACAGATTCGTGACGCGGACCAGCAGCGTTCCCGCGCCATTGATCGTGCCCGCGAACACCGAGTCGCCGATCGCCTTGCCGACCGGCATCGATTCGCCGGTGATCGCCGCCTGTTGCACAGCGGACGATCCGTCGATCACCTCGCCATCGGCCGGGAGCCGGTCGCCGGGCCGAACGCGCACCACATCGCCAACGGCAAGATCCGTGACGGCGACAGTGACTTCGAGGTCGTTTCGCAACACCAGAGCTTCGTCTGGCGCCTGATCGAGCAATCCCCGAATCGCGCCACGAGTGCGATCGAACGCGAGCGCCTGCAGTGTCGTCCCCATTGAGAACAGGACGACCACGAGTGCACCTTCGGTCCATTCGCCGATCGCCGCCGCGCCAATCACCGATATGGTCATCAGCACGTTCATATCCAGCCGGCGAGCACGCAACGAGGTCATTGCGGAACGGGCGATCGGGAACCCGCCGATCACAATTGCAAGAGCGAACAAAACTGTCGACAACATCGACCGTTCGAAGCCAAACTCAGCCACAATCGCCGCGATCCACAGGGAGATCGCAACTGCCGTTGGAATGAGTTTCCGGTTCCTCCACCACGTTCGGGGCGCGTGAGATCGTGCGGCGCCGTCAATTCGCACGATTGCGGTGTATCCGGCCCGATCGACCGCGCCGCCGACTGCACGGGCCAGCTCCTTTCCTGCAACCGTTGGAAGCTTCGGCTCGACGGTCAGGGTTCCTGCTCCAAAGCTGACTCTTGCCGCCGATACACCGGGCAGGTTCGCAACGACGCGCTCGACACTGGTGGCGCAATCGGCGCAATCCATGCCGGCGATATCGAAGACGACGGGGTCCGCGAGAAGGGGTGTGTTCATGCCGGCACGCGCTCCCGGTTGGCGATGCCGTTCTCGGCGACATGCTCGGTCGCCATCGTGAGCAGCGACACGACGTGGTCATCGTCCAACGCGTAGTAGACGACCTTGCCCGCGCGACGTCGACGCACCAGCCGATTTGTGCGAAGAATGCGAAGCTGGTGAGAGATGGTGGTGCGGTTGACGCCAGTTGCCGCGGCAAGATCGGTCACGCACAATTCGGAGTCTCCGAGGGCAATGAGCACGCGCATTCGGGTCGGATCGGCCAGAATCGCGAAGATTGCGGCCATGTCCGTTGCTGGCGGGGAATCGCCGAGCGCCCGTCGAGCGGCCCTCACGGATTGCGGATGCAGGCAGTCGCACTCGTCGCTCCACTCGGCATCGGGGCCTACTTGCGGGTCATCATTTGCCTGACCATGAGTCCGATTGGTTGAATCCAGGTTCATGTGCATCTCCATACACTTGACAATGGTCGAATGATAGCCGCAGACGTGTGCACCGTCAAACACATGTTGCGCTGTCTGGCGCGACCTTCTCTGGAAGTGGGGGGTCTTGTGCCCTCCAACCTCATCTGGTAGTGGAAGGTCTTGTGTCCTCCAACGAGTTGCCTTCGGCAGAGTGGGCTGCTACAAGAGCGGTCACGACCAGTGAGGTGGGAGCGCTTTGGCCAGCACAAGGCGCGGCGACCACGAG
>JACCUV010000138.1 GCA_013698495.1 Chloroflexia bacterium | reverse complement strand
GCCCTGGTCGACTTCTCCGGTCTGGTCCAGGTCGTCGACGCGCTTGACGGCATCACCGTCGACAATCCCGAGGCATTCACCTTGGGGGACATGTCATTCGCCGCGGGCGAGATCGAGCTCGATGGCGAAGAGTCGCTTGCGTATTCCCGGTTTCGAGGAGGGTCTGAGGGAGACTTCGGTCGTATTTCACGCCAGCAACAGGTCATTCGTGGGCTGATGGACGAGGTCTACGATGTTAACCTCGTGCGAGTCGTGCCCAACATGTTCTCGATCCTCTCCGACCACTTTCGGACCGGCTTCGGGCCAACCGACCTGATCGGACTCGCCGACGACTATCGCACTTCCTGCACATCGACCACAATCGAAACCCGCACCATCGCCGGCGAAGTGGCAACGGCCCATGACGACCTGATGCAAATGGACCTCTCGTTCGTCATCTCCGACCCCGAAATTGTCCGGGACGACGTGGACTGGCTACTCGGATTGAACGAGGAATAATGGAATAGACGGTCACACGGCCCACGCATCACGCGTCGAATTCCCAGCCACTGTGGCATGGCCGATTGGTCGAGCCAGTGCAGCGTCGCGCCCGGCACGCCGTTTTCACTTATTGTCCCACTTTGACAGCCTCTCGACGTTGTGCTACGTTCACTTTGGGTCCACTTGATTTCGCGTGGAAAACAGGCTAAAGTCCTCGATCCGCGTTCGTCAAGACTCGCCTGAGGACCCATCGAGCTTCGAGCGAACGTCTCGAGTAAGTGGCGTCCGTCGCGAGTCTAACCCCGCAAGGAAGATCGGAACTGCATCATCAGGCATCTTGGCTCGATTCACGCAAACTCGGCTGTGAATAGGGAAGTGGCGTCGAATGTCGGCGCATCCGCCCGTTGATGTGGTGTATTTTGATCGTTTACTTGGCGCCGCCAGTGGGGAGGCGCACCAGATTCTGTAAGACCGTGTTTCGTGAGTGCCCCAGCAACGGATTCGTATGTGTGAATCCGCCCGGCCTCCCTCCCCGTGTCGGAAGAAAGAATCTTTAGGGGTGGAGTCATGGGTATCGACAGTCAGCAAGTCCGGGCACGCTCGCCAATTCGTCACGTATCGCTCCTTGTCGGATCGGGTGGCGACCTCAGCCTGATGTCAGCTATCTTCAATGTTCCTTCCGGTCTCGAAATCGGCGACGCACGACTGTCCGACTGGGTCCGGGTCGAGACAATTGAGCAAGCCGTAGAGGTCGCGAAAGCGGTGCGTCTCAAGCGTGTCGTTGCCGATCCCGCCATTTGCGCCAGCCATGAAACGTTGATCGATGCCAGTGGCAAATCAGTGCCCATCAATCCGGTATCGACTGCGATCGAGCGGATCCTTGGCCGCGCCTTTGTCCAACACTCCAATTCGAGTCACGATGCGACCGCGGTCCAACTGAGTCAATCGCGCACATATTTTGTCACTAAACGCACAGTCGACCTTGGCGTCAGCGCCCTGGCGCTAGCCCTACTCGCGATTCCCGTGGCCGTAATCTATGGAATCTTTTGCCTCGTCTTCGGCCGCTCGACGTTCGTGCAACGGCTGGAGATGATCGGCAAGCACGGAGAACCGTTTATCCTCCGCTATCTTGAATTCATCCCAAAGAGTGAGCGAGGCTCACGACAATTTAACGTAGCTACTGCGATCAATTTTGCCTTGGGCCGCATTCATCTTCGATTGTGGCCGGCCCTCTTGAGTGTGTTGACTGGCGACATGTCTCTTGTCGGACCGCGAACTGAGAGCACGGAAGCATACGCTCGCGGCAACCAAATTTCGGGCGGCTACTCGCAGCGACTACTCGTCAGACCAGGTCTGGTTAGCCTCGCCCGCGTGCGCTTCCCATACTCCGATTCAGTCCGAGACTTGCGTCTGGCCCTCGAGTACGACCTTTATTACGTCAAACATGGCACACCGGCGCTGGATTTTCGCACTCTTGGTCGTGCCTCAATCTTGCTTGCCGGAGACGCCCTGAAAACCGTGGTCCTGTCAATCCGGGTCGCTGGGCGCATGCTCGATCACCGCTTGAGTACGATGCTCGGCAACGACTCGCCGAGCGCTTCGCGCATTGCGAGTGTCGCGATGCCTACCGACCGTGCAGGCGTGCCGCTCGACCTCAAGCCCACGCTGGTGGTGGGCGCCGGTGAAGGCGGCAAAACGATCGTCAAGGAACTTCAGAACGACCCCGGCTCCGGTCTGTGGCCAGTCGCCTTCGTCGACGATGACTACTCCCTGCTGGGCGCCCGCGTGCTCGATGTGCCGGTGCTGGGCAACTCGGCCGCAATCCGGGCCGTCGTCGATCGCGAACACATCGAAACCATCGTCCTCGCCATCCCCTCAGCCAGTGAAATTGACCTTCAACGGATCGCGGACATCGCACGGGAAACTGGCGTTCCGACCCTGACCATGCCATCCATCGGCGGAATCTTGCGCGGCGACGACGCCACGCGCTTGCGCGTCGTCCCCACCAGCGATCTCCTCGGTCGAACCGTTGTCGAAACCGATGTCAAACGCTGTCGCGAGTTTCTTGGTGGCAAGACCGTGCTCGTCACCGGCGCCGCCGGGTCGATCGGCCGCGAAGTCGTGCTCCAGGCGCTCCGTGGTGAACCTGCCACAATCTACGGACTCAATATCAACGAGAGCGACCTCTACGACCTCCAGCAGGATCTCAAGGGCAAGGAGGCGACCACGAGCTTCGTTCCGATTGTGGCCTCCGTAACCCATGCCGCGCGCTTGAACAGAATCATGCGCGAACTTCGGCCCAATGTCGTGTTTCACGCCGCCGCCTACAAACATGTGCCACTCATGGAAGATTTCCCGCACGAAGCCGTGCAATCGAACATACAGGGCGCCTGGCTGATGGCTCAGGCCGCAGCCGCCGTCGGCGTCGAGCGGTTCGTTCTCGTCTCGACCGACAAGGCGGTGCGTCCGTCGAGCGTGATGGGCGCCTCGAAGCGAATCGCCGAACTCGTCGTCAAGGATGTCGCCGCCTCCACCGGGCTCAGCGCCTGCGCCGTCCGATTCGGCAATGTCCTTGGCAGCCGCGGCAGCGTCATTCCGCTCTTTGAGAAGCAAATAGCCGCCGGTGGCCCGATCACCATCACCGACAAGCGCATGACCCGGTACTTTATGACCATTCCGGAAGCAGCGGGACTCATCATCGAAGCAGGGGCCTTTGGCGATTCCGGTGTCATTTACATGCTCGAAATGGGCGACCCGGTGTCGATTGTCGATGTCGCCGACCGCCTGATTCGACTGCATGGCAAACGTCCCGGAACCGACATCGAAATTCGGTTTACGGGCCTCCGTCCCGGGGAAAAACTCTTCGAAGAACTCTCGCTCGGCTTCGAGACCGCACGCGAAACCCGGCATCCGAAAATCAGGATCCTCGACGAGGGCGCGGCCGAGCGCCCACCCGCCGAACTGATGATGCATCGATTGCTTAAGACCATTCAGGAAGGAACTCCGGCAGATATTCGGAGCCTGATTATGAAGAACGTTGAGGAGGCCGACGGCATCGATGTTTCTCTGCTGGGCAGGGAAACATCCCCTCGAAAGGCGATCTACGCC
>JACCUV010000154.1 GCA_013698495.1 Chloroflexia bacterium | reverse complement strand
TCGAGTTCAACAACCGCAACGATGCGGTGCTGGCCCAGGGTGGCGAACCGGCCACGGCAATCTCGTTGTTGCTTGGTTTGACCAAGGCCTCGCTGGAAACGGACTCGTTCCTCTCTGCCGCATCGTTCCAGGAAACCACGCGCGTGCTCACCGAGGCCGCCATCAACGGCAAGGTCGATCACCTGCGCGGTCTCAAGGAGAACGTGATCATCGGCAAGCTGATCCCGGCCGGATCTGGCTTTGGTGTTCGCGACAAGGTTGCCGTGCCAAGTGCGCTCGAAGACGCCACACTGGCCGCGATGCAGGCGCCGGTGGAGGCCGCCGAAGAGGAGGACTACGCTGCCCTCATGTCCGAGGGTCTGCTGCCGTCGACCACGGCGGTGGTGGACGAACCGGGCGAGGGCCAGGGGTTCGACGGCGAGGTTCCCGACGAGGAGAACCTCGAAACCGGCGTCACCGACGAAACCGAGGAAAACCCGCCAACGTAGGCATTCGCCCCAACATGGCGGACGGCAAACGACAACGGTCCCGGCTGGGAATCTTCCACCGGGGCCGTTTTGTTTGGCGATAAGTTGGTAGGGGCTGACCCCGGCCGAGGGAACGATACGCAGGGTTGTCAGCCGTTTGTGTATGTTTACACCGGGAGGATACGCAGATACTCCCCTACGAAATTGTCTCGGCGTGGACCAACTTGAGGTATTCCAGGTTCTCCTTGAGCCGATCTTCGATCTTTCGCTCCGTGCTGAAGTCCTCGACCCCGACCCACCTGTCGTAGCCGACAGCGTGCAGCGCTCGGAACAGTTCGCGCATGTCGACAATCCCCTTGTGAATCGGCGCCCAGCCGCACGTCCACTGGATCGACCCATCCGGAGTGTACTTCTCCGGAAACCACCGCGCATTCTTGATGTGGACATGCGCGAGGTATGGCCCGAGCATCTCCAGGCTCATCCGGTGGGCCTCGTACCCTTCGTGCACCATGTTTCCGGCGTCGTGGATCACGCCGACATGGACGGGATCGAGATCGCCGAGGAACAGCCTCGCCGCACTCGCCGAAGGCACGATCGTGCCGTGATGCAGCTCCAGCAATGCCCTCACGCCGTGCTTCCTGGCGAGGTCCACAACGTCCCCGTACTGCCCGCGTGCCGCGTCCCAGCTCGGAAGGAAAGGTTTGACCCCATCGTTTCCGGGCGCCCGGACGCGCAGTTGCGATACGCCCATCGCCGTTGCGCCGCGCATCGCTGACTCGACCCCGTCCAAGTCGTCACAGGTCACATATGTGCCCAAGGCGGGCATTTCCAGGCCGGCCCCCTCGGTCATCTTGCGCCAGGCCGGAGCATCCTGCTCGAATGTCGAGAACGGCAAGGTGGCCAGATTCCCTGCCCAGAAACCCGGACGCCCGGCGCCGGCGTCCTGGTCAGTAACCCGCCATTCGATCCCGTCGTACCCAATCTCCTTCACCTTCGCTGCCGCCACGTCGGGTGCATATTCCGGGATTGACACCGAGAACACGGCGAATTTCATCAATATTCCTCCAAACCCGAACTTGTGATGTCGATTCGCATGCCCGTGCGTGCCGACTCATAGATACCCAGGATCACATCGACTGCCTTGCGCGCTTCCCTCCCCGGCACCGGCGGGATCGTGCCCGCGGCGAGCGCGTTGAAAATGAGCCGGAGCTGGCGGCGATGACCCTCGCCGAACGCTTCCCCCGGTGTCCATCCACGAACCGTTTCGCGGTCGTCGGCGGTGAGCAGGGCGTCGGATAGCTCTCCTTCGCCCTCGAACACGGTGACGACATTGTTCTCGATGCAGATCCGCCCCTCGGTCCCGATGATCTCGACTCGCGTCGGATGATCGTCTCTGGCGCAGGTCGTGACCAGGATCGAGCCGACCGCGCCCGAATTGAACCGCACACTGGCGGATGCGGCATCCTCAGCCTCGATGTTGTGGTTGAGGGTCGCGATGTGGGCCTGGACCGAGGCTACTCCTCCCATCAACCATTGCAGCACGTCGATAGTGTGGATCGACTGGTTGATCAGGGCGCCACCGCCGTCGAGCGCCCACGTCCCGCGCCAACCGCCGTTGGCGTCGTAGTAATCCTGACTGCGATGCCAGTAGACCGCGGCGCTGCCGAGAACAGGCTTGCCGATCAACCCGGCCTCGATGGCGCGTTTGACGCGATAGACATCCCCGGTGAGGCGGTTCTGGAAGATGACCGCGAGGCGCACGCCCGCGCGTTCGGCCGCTTCGATCATCCTTGTCGCGCCATCGCCGGTGATCGCCATCGGCTTTTCGGTGATGACATGCTTGCCGGTTTCCGCGGCGAGGATCGTTTGCTCGGGATGGAGACCGGAGGGCGTGGCGAGGATCACGACGTCGAGTTCGGGCAGGGCCAACAGCTCGGTGTATGACCTGAACCAGCGCGCGTCGTGTTTCCCGGCCAGCGCCTCGCCCTGCTCGCGCCTCGGGTCGGCGACCGCGACAATTTTGGCGCCTTCGATGCCGTCAATCGCCTTGGCATGGACCTTGCCGATGATCCCGGCCCCGACGATGCCTACCTTATAAATGTATGACACGCTGTGAACTGCTCCTGTACAAAGATCGGTGTCTTCATGTTGCCCGAATCCACGATTCGTAGTAACCGTGTTGGATGTCAAGCGGGATCGGGTAGAAAGTGCTCTTGGCCGACCCGCGTATGTCCGCCCTCGGGCTCAAGTCACCACTTGTGCGCTCTTGCGGAGAAGCTCAGAGTCGTGTGTGCTGGGTCATCACTGGTCTTCTGGAAACTACGGGTGGACACACGAATCGACCGCATCCAATTTGGTAAGATGTGAGTCACGGGCGATTCTGGTCCGCCGCTACGAGCGCCTCGTTGACGGATATGTATTCTCCGTGACGGCGTTGGCGCACTCTCAGCCAGCCGACACCCTAAAATGTGAACCACACCTTACCCTAGTTCCGAATCTTGGCAAACTTGTGGGAATTGGTCAGGTGTCATCCCGAAGGC
>JACCUV010000150.1 GCA_013698495.1 Chloroflexia bacterium | reverse complement strand
CCTCCGCCAGTCGAATACTGGCCGCGCGCAGGACCGACTCGGCATTGATATCCAGACTCGACGCCTCGCGGAGCGTTGGGCCCCCGAGGCCCAGGACGGCAAGGGCAGATGCCGCGAATGCTCGGCGGGTACCAAATGGTCTCTGCAGGTTCATGCTGTAATCTCTTTTCGTTGAAACCGTTCGGACTTAATTCGCCTGGCGCCTGGAGAGGCGATGCACCAACGGGAATCACCAAATTTGCCCCAATCCTGTCAAGCCAGAGCGTGCACTTTGTGACATTTCCGTGTCTACAGGGATAATAGCAAGCGCCGGGACCAACTTTGCGGTCCGCGAGCGTCGTTGCGTCATAGATCGATGCCTGGAGTCCGAATTTGAGTCTCGTTCCCGCCGAATTCAACTTGTCCGTGGGCAGCGCAACCTCACCCGCCGGTCGCCCGAACAACGAAGACGCTATTCTCGTCAAATCTGTGCCCTCGCTGACGCCGGGAGATACTGGTGGCATGGTGCTGGCGGTTGCCGACGGGATGGGTGGCCACGAGAAGGGCGAGGTCGCGAGCCAACTCGCGATTTCCCTGCTCGAGGATCTCTTCGCTCGAGACGCACCGGACGATGTGGCGCTCGCCTTGAAGCAGGCCTACCGCCGGGCGAATGAGGCGATTTACAACCAGTCTCCGGCCGAGCAGGATGATTCGCGAATGGGCACCACGCTGGTGTCAGCGGTTGTTCGCGGCAAGTACGCGACAATCGCCAACGTTGGCGATAGCCGTGCCTATTTGATCCGGTCCAGGCAACTTACGCAGATCACCCAGGACCACTCGCTCGTCGCGGAACAGGTCGCCAAGGGTGTGATCAGCGAAGAGGAATCGCGAATGAGCCCGCAGCGCAACATCGTCACCCAGGCGCTCGGTCTTAGCGAAACACTCGATCGCCGGATGCCGAGCATCTATGAAATAACCTTGCTGCCGGAGGATCGCCTGTTGCTGTGCAGCGACGGGTTTTTCGATGTCCTTCAGACTGAGGACTATGTCACTACCATTCTCGGCGGGGCGCCCCAGGATTCCGTGCTCGCCCTGACCTCGATGGCGATCGAGCGCGGCACAACAGACAACGTCAGCGCGATCGTCCTGGAGGTCAGCCCCTCGCTGGCGACGGTGCAGCGGGAGCAAATCGGTACAGAGATTGCGGCGGGAGCCCCACGCCTGAGTCCGCTCCTGGTCCCGATCGTGCTGATTCTCTTCCTCATCCTGGCGATCGTCGCCGGTGTCTACTTCTACCTGTAGGGAGCCTGCTCGTTGATAGAGCGAATTGCGTACTCGAAGCAACCACGCAACAAACGGGATGCGTTGTCATTCCGACGGGAGAGGAATCCCAAGGGCTCTCACGGACCGACGAAGACTTGTTAACCACTATGAAAAATGCTGCAACCCCCGCCAGGCGCCGGATCGTGGATGCGCACACCCATCTCTTTCCACCTGAAATCGTACTCGACCGTACGCTCCACCTCGAAAGGGACCCATGGTTTGGCGAGCTGTACGCCTCACCGAACATCGTCCTCGTCACTCCCGAAGACCTTGTCGCCAGCATGGACGAGGCGGGCATCGAGATGTCGGTGGTCTGCGGCTGGCCCTGGCGGGACTCGGGACTATGCCGCGAGCACAACGACTTTCTGGCCGAGGTTCAGCGGGCGTATCCGGATCGAATCGCCTGGCTGGCGATTGTCAATCCGGTCGCCGCCGGGGCCGCCGCGGAAATCGAACGTGCGGTCAATCTTGGAGCCGTGGGCATTGGCGAGTTGAACGCCGATGCCCAGGGGTTCAGTTGGGAACGACCCAGTGAGATCGCCGACACCATGAACTCCTGCGTGCAGGCGGATGCGCCAGTCCTGATCCATTGCTCGGAACCGGCTGGTCATGCCTATCCCGGCAAGGGAACAGCCACGCCGGACAAGATACTCCGCTTCCTGGAAGCGAATCGCGAACTGCGAGTAGTCGCCGCCCATTGGGGCGGTGGTTTGCCGTTCTACGAGTTGATGCCAGAGGTCACGGAGCTTGCCCGCAATGTCGTCTACGATTCGGCGGCCTCCACCTACCTCTACCGGTTCGACATATTCCCGGTCGTCGAGCGGTTGCTGGGAGCGGGGCGGATTGTGTTTGGAACCGATTACCCGCTCCTCAAACAGCATGCGTTCCTGAATAAGGTGCTCGCCTCGGGACTGCGGGAGCCCGCGCTCGCCGAGGTCCTCGGCGGCACGGCGATGCGCGTATTTGGAATCGGTCATGATAGGGACGACAGATGATTGCGGGTTTGATCGGAACGCTCCGCGCTGTGACCGCCGACGCCGTGCTGGTCGATGTCAACGGCGTTGTCTATCGCGTCAGCACGAGTTCTCGCACCGGCGCCGACGCGGGCGGCTTGGGATCCTCGGTCGAGCTGCACACGCACCTCGTGGTCCGCGACGACGCGCTCAATCTCTACGGCTTCCTGACCCTGAACGAGCTGAACTGGTTCGAGACTCTGATCGGCGTCAACGGCGTCGGACCGCGGTTGGCCTGCGCTGTCCTCAGCCGTTTCTCTCCTGACGACTTGCTGAGCGCCATCGAAGCCGAGGAAGTGACCTTGCTCTCGTCGGTTCCGGGTATCGGCAAGCGGACGGCATCGCGAATCCTCCTCGATCTGCGCGGCAAGCTTCCCGAGAACCTGGAGACCACGGGACCACTCGCCCGACAAAGCGATCCCGAGGTCCTCGCCGCCCTCCAGGCGCTCGGCTACACCACGGCTGAGGCGCTCGGCGCGATCTCGGCGATCCCGACGGACGAGTCGATGACGACAGAGCAGAACGTGCTGGAAGCGTTGCGCCGCCTCGGCGGCCACTAACCTTGCGACGACTCCGTCCGCCGCAGGCGACGTTCGATCGCGGCGGCATGCCCGCCTAGGCCCTCGGAATTCGCCAGTGCGATCGTGGCCGGGCCCAAAGACTCAACTGCACTGTGGTTGGCCGCAATCACCGAGATCACCTTCTGGAAATCGGAAACATTGACCGGTGAAGAGAACCGGGCTGTACCGCCAGTCGGCATCACGTGACTCGGGCCGGCGGTGTAGTCGCCCAGCGCCTCCGGACTCGATTCTCCGATGAATATCCCACCCGCGTTTTCGATCGCCGGAACCAACGTCCACGGGTCCTGAACCAGCAGACAGAGATGTTCGGGCGCATAGGCGTTCGACAGCGCGACCGCGTCAGCAAGTTGCTCGACGACAACCACCACACTATGGTTCTCGAGCGACGCCCTGGCTACGCCAGCCCGAGCAAGGCGCGCCAGTTGGACTTCAAGCTCGCGATCGATGCGGCCGGCCAGATCCGTGGACGTTGTAATCAGGACCGCCGAAGAGTCTTCGCCGTGCTCCGATTGTGCCAGCATGTCGGCGGCGACGAGTTCGATGTCCGCCGTGTGATCGGCGATCAGCAATGTCTCGGTCGGACCGGCGATCTGGTCGATATCGACAGCGCCAAACACCTGCTGCTTGGCCGTCGCCACAAACACATTG
The DNA here is from genome assembly GCA_013698495.1 of Chloroflexia bacterium. Taxonomy (GTDB): domain Bacteria; phylum Chloroflexota; class Chloroflexia; order Thermomicrobiales; family UBA6265; genus JACCYX01. Next base: position 6,678 of record JACCUV010000150.1, on the reverse strand, counting down.
CCCGGTCCGAGAATCTTGTCGACCTTGGGAACCAACCTGGTTCCGTAAGCGAGCGCCGCGATCGCCTGCGCGCCACCGATTGAGACAACCCGGTCGACGCCGGCGGTCCTGGCGGCGGCAAGGATGATTGGCGCCACCCTTCCATCGCGGCCGGGCGGCGCGGAGACGACGATTTCGCGGACCCCGGCTACCCGGGCTGGAATGGCCGTCATCAACAACGAAGACGGCAGCGCCGCCGACCCGCCGGGCGTGTACACCCCGATACAGTCGAGCGGCCGCACAATCTGGCCGAAGATGCCGAACTCGTCCGGATCGAACCAGCTTGGACGGGTCTGCTTTTCGTGGAAAGAGCGGATGCGATCGGAGGCGATCGTCAGTGCGGAGCGAAGCTCGGGTCCGATCTCATCCCACGCCCACTCCCATGTCTCGCGCGGGGCCTCGAACGACGCCGGTTCGACGCCATCGAACGCCAGCGTGAAGCGCCGAACGGCCACGTCGCCTTCCGCGCGAACATCCGCGATGATCCTGGCCACGACCTTGGCCGCCGTCAGTGGTTCGCCAAACACCTCCAGGATTCGCCTGGCAAAGTGTTCTGGTAGTGGCTGTTCGGCGACGCCGCCGCGTCTCGAAAGACGCGCCAGTCCAGCTTCCAGACCCTCGATTCTTTCGATCATCACCCCGCTCCTTCTATGCCCTGAGGGAGCCATCTAGACGGGTCTGGATGCCGCGTTCGATGCGTTTGCGCACCTTGCCGAGTTCGGCGTCGGTCAGGGCCCGGTCGGGCGCCGTGAACGTCAAACGGTAGGCGAGGCTCTTCTTATCCTCACCGACTTGTGGACCTTCGTAGACGTCGAAGAGCGCGATACCAGTCAGGAGAGGACCTGCAAACTGACGAAGCGACTGCTGAACTGTGCGAGCCTGAACACCTCGATCGACGACGACCGCGAAGTCCTGTTCGACCGGCAGGAACCTTGCGACCTTGACTTCGGGCCGATTCGCCGTCGCGGCGAGTTCGAGTATGAGCTGCACGTTCAGTTCGGCGATGGCAAGCCGCATATCCTCAACGCCGAGTTCGACGGCGAGCCTGGGATGCACTTCGCCAGCGATCCCGATCCGCTGGTCACGATAGCGCACTTCACCCGCTCGGCCAGGGTGCAGGGCTGGATGCTCAATTGGGGTCCACTCCACATCGTCGAGACCGAACAAATCGAGTACGGCATCGACCATGCCCTTGACGTCGAAATAGTCCAGTTGACCATCTTCCGACGATGGCGGGTCAAACCGGTCGAATCGTTCGCGTTGTCCGGCCAGTGCGATTGCAACCGTGGATGGCTCATCCGGAAGCAGGTTCGGATCGGTCCCAAGATAGGCATGGCCGATCTCAAACAACCGGACAGTCCGCTCGTGCTTGAGGTTTTTGGTCACCGATTTCACGAGGTTGGGCACGATCGAGAGGCGGAGAATGTTGTCATCAGCCGGTATCGCGTTGCGAAGTCGTACGAGCGGTCGATCGCGCAGGTCGTGCCCGAGTCCTGCCGTTTCATTGAAGTCCCAACGTTTGACATCGGCGTCCGAGATCGTGATATAGCCGCGCCCTTCGAAACCACCGGCCGCAACCAGGGTTTGGCGGATGCGGCGCTCGGCCAGGAAGATCGGGTCCCGCTCGACCAGGGGCGTGGTCCCCGTGATCAACGTCGCCGGCAGGGAATCGTAGCCGACGATCCGGGCGATCTCCTCGATCACATCCTCCTTGATTGTGACGTCTGACCGCCAGCTTGGAACCTGCACCGAGAGGAAGCCGCTTGCTTCATCGTAGGCAGGTTGAAACGACAAGCGGTCCAGAATCGGCAACATCGTTTCGACCTCAACCTGCATCCCGAGCAACCTCGACACGTGGCTGGAGTCGAAGGCGATTGAGCGCACGATCGGCGGATGTGGGTAGACATCCTGGCTGCAACGAATCGTGGAGCCTGGGCAGATGTCGAGAATGAGTTTGGCGGCTCGGGCGTTGGCGACAGCCGCTAACTCCGGATCAAGACCCCGGCCAAATCGCGCCGAGGCGTCGGTTTGTAATTTTTGGGCGCGGGCGGTTTGACGGGTGGAGACCATGTCGAAGTTCGCCGCCTCCAGGAGCAGGGAGGTCGTGGAGTCGACGATCTCGCTGTTGACGCCGCCCATCACCCCTGCAAGTCCTACAGGTTTGACACCGTCGCAGATGAGCAATTCACCGCCGGTGAGCGTGCGGATGCGGTGATCGAGGGTCTCGAACACTTCGCCGGGCGTGGCCTCACGGACGACGATCGTTTCGCCCTCCACAAACGAAAGGTCGAAGGCATGGAGCGGCTGACCCATTTCGAGCATGACATAATTCGTGATGTCAACCAGATTGCTGACCGGGCGAATCCCAGCCGCCTGCAAGCGGCGCTGCATCCAGGCCGGAGCGGGTTCGACTGTGACCCCGTCCATCACGATCGCGTTGTACCTGGCGCAGAGATCCGGCGCCTCGACTCGAACGAGTGAGTCGGACAACTCGACGCCCGTGAGGTCGGCAAGAGTTGGCTCGATTACTGGCGCATCGACGATTGCCCCGGCCTCCCTGGCGAGACCGAAGATTGAGAAGGCATGCACCAGGTTCGGCGTGATCTCGAACTCGATTACCGTGTCGCCAAGGTAGTCGGCGAGCGGGGTTCCAACCGGGGCATCGAGGTCGAGGACGAGGATGCCTTCATGCTCATCGGAGAGGCCAAGTTCCTTTGCGGAGCAGACCATCCCCTCGGAGCGGACACCGCGAATCGAACCGGGCTTCAGCGTCTTGTACTTCAGTTCTTCGGAGTACCCGTCGATCAGGCGCGCTCCGACCAGCGCCAGCGCGACTTTCTGGCCCGCGGCGATGTTCGGCGCGCCGGTGACAACCGTGAGGCGATGCTCGCCGGCGGCGACGTCGACGAGCACCAGGCGATCGGCATCCGGGTGTTGGCTGACCGTCATCACCTCACCGACGAAGACGTTGTCCCAGCCCTCGCCAATATGAGTGAGTTGTTCCGCTTCAAGACCGGCCATCGTCATCCGCTGCGCCAGGTCCTGAGGCGAGAGTTTGGTGTCGACGTAGTCCTTGAGCCAGCTATATGGCGCTTTCATCAGTTGCGAAACTCCGATTCCTGGTAGAGGCCGCCTCGAGCTTGCGAGGGATCATGGCGGCCAACAGTTATTGTGTTTGCTAACCGATCGCGCGGGCAAAGTCTCGAAGGAAGCGAATGTCATTGTTGGCGAAAGCCCGGAGGTCGTCGACCCCGTACTTCATCATCGCCAGGCGATCGATCCCGAGTCCGAATGCGAACCCACAGACCTCATCCGGATCGTATCCCACCCCGCGCAGCACATGTGGGTGGACCATTCCGGCCCCGCCCATTTCGAGCCAGCCCGTGTGCTTGCACACCCTGCACCCCCGGCCTTTGCAGATCGCGCAATCGACCGCAAACTCCACACCGGGCTCGACGAACGGGAAGTAGTCGCAACGGAATCGAATCCGCCGCTCCGGCCCGAACAACTGTCGCGCCATTTCTTGCAGTGTGCCTTTGAGATCCGCCATTGTGATGTTGCGGTCCACAGCCAACCCTTCGAGTTGCGTGAACTGCCACTCGTGGGACGCATCCTGCGCTTCGAACCGGAATGAGACCCCCGGCACGATCACTCTCACCGGCGGCTGGATCCGTTCCATCGTCCTCGCCTGCATCGGCGACGTATGGGTGCGGAGGACGATCTCCTCGCCATCGGTCTGGACGTGAATCGTGTCCCAAACGTCGCGGGCGGGATGCTCGGCCGGAATGTTCAGCAGGTCGAAGTTGTAGCGCGCGGTCTCGACTTCCGGGCCGAACACCGCCTGGAACCCGAGCAATGCGAAAATCTCGACCAGTTCGTCGATCATCGTCGAGATCGGATGTGCCGCTCCGATCGTCGGCTTGCGCCCAGGCAACGACACGTCGACTGCCTCGGATGCGAGTCTCAGGCCCAGCGCCTCAGTCTCGAGCCGATCCCGCAACGGTGCGAAGGCTGCAGCCAGTTCATCGCGGAGTTGTTGCGCGGCGCGGCCGGCAATCGGGCGTTCCTCGGCCGGCAGCGTGCCCAAACCCCGCAACAGCGAGGTGACCTGCCCTTTGGGACCAAGGAAGGCGCCTTCCCAGAGTGTGGCGTCCGATGCCGATCTCAGCGTGTCGAGATGGTCGAGCGCCTCGCGGCGGACGGTGTCGATTTCTCGCGACAATCCGTGTTGAATGGTGGTCATGAGGACGACTCCTCCGTGAAACGCGTGACATTCAGGCAACAAAAAGACCCCTCGGCAGGGACGAGGGGTCGCCACGCGGTACCACCCTGCTTCATCGCCGCGGTTCACGGCAATGCGCTTGAAGGAGCCCCGGTAAGGAAGGGCCAATCCGGTTCGCTACTTGCAGAGATGCGTTCGCGTTCCAACTCGGGAGTGAATTGACGGCCGTGGCTTCGGGGTCGCTTGCAATCGAGGGCGACGCCTCCCTGTTCCACCGAGCGGACCGACCTGTCTCCGTCGACGCTGAGCAATCTTCACTTACTCACAGTATAGCAATGATTTTGACGTTCGCCTTCCAGGCGAGCCGTATACTTCCCGCCAGTGCGAAGCGATTGGTCGACACTCTACGCTGGAGGTCACGTTGGATAGCGTTGTTGAGTCCATTCACGGTCGGGAAATCCTCGATTCTCGCGGCAACCCGACGGTTGAAGTCGAGGTCTTCCTCTTCGGAGGAGCGGTCGGTCGCGCCGCCGTGCCCTCTGGCGCTTCCACCGGCGCCTACGAGGCGGTCGAGCTTCGCGATGGCGACACTCAGCGATACGGCGGCAAGGGCGTGCTCGAGGCCGTGGAGTTCGTGGACACCGACCTCGCCGAAGGGGTCGTCGGGATGGACGCCTTCGACCAGGTCGAGATCGATCGGCTTATGTGCGAAATCGACGGTACTCCGAACAAATCCCGCGTCGGGGCCAACGCGATCCTCGGGGTGTCGCTGGCCGTAGCCCGCGCGGCGTCCGAGCATGCCGGACTCCCACTCTATCGCTACCTCGGCGGTCCGAATGCCCGCACCCTGCCGGTGCCGATGATGAACATCCTCAACGGCGGCAAGCACGCCGAGGGTTCAAGCGTCGACATGCAGGAATTCATGGTCATGCCAGTTGGCGCGGAGACCTTCCGCGAGGGTTTGCGTTGGGGAACCGAGGTCTTCCACACCCTGAAGAAGACGCTTGCGTCGCGTGGTCTGAACACCAACGTCGGCGACGAAGGCGGCTACGCCCCGAGCCTATCATCCAATCAGGAAGCGCTCGACCTCATCGTCGAAGCCATCGAGAAAGCTGGCTACAAGCCCGGTCAGGATGTCGCGATCGCCCTCGACCCGGCCGCAACCGAGTTTTACGACAAGGGCAAGTACGTCATCGCCGGAGAGGGCAAAACGCTCAAACCCGATCAAATGGTCGCGTTCCTCAAATCGTGGACCGAGAGGTACCCGATTGTCTCGATCGAGGACGGCCTGGCCGAGGACGATTGGGCAACCTGGTCGAAGCTGACGGCTGAAATCGGCGACAAGGTCCAGCTCGTCGGCGACGATCTCTACGTCACCAACACCGAGCGCCTCCAGCGCGGCATTGATGAAAAAGCCAGCAACGCGATTCTCGTCAAGCTGAACCAGATCGGGACGCTTACTGAAACCCTCGAAGCGATCGACCTCGCCCACCGCGCTGGTTTCCGTTCAGTGACGTCGCACCGTTCGGGCGAGACGGCGGACACCTTCATCGCCGACCTCGCTGTAGCCACCAACTCCGGCCAGATCAAGACTGGGGCGCCATCTCGCGTCGACCGCGTCGCCAAGTACAACCAGTTGCTCCGGATCGAGGAAGAACTCGGCTCGGCCGCCATCTACCTTGGCCGAAGCGTCCTTCGTGTTTAGAGCGGATCGCGAAATGGTTGACGCCTACCGTCTTGGTAGGGCTGCCGACCTTGCTCCGCCCGTCTTCCGCCAAGATCGTCAACCTTTGTGACAGCCGCTCTAGCGTGCAGCGTAGCGCAGAATTGATGGGGAAATGGCGAGATCGGGACGCAGTCAGGCGATCGCGTCCGGGACCGGCGAGGCCCGTTCTCCACCCGATCCCGCCGAACCGCTCCGAATTCGCACCCAATGCAAGCCTACCGCCACAACCAGCAACCCCACTCCCATCAGGTCCTGATACGTTCCGGTGTAGAACAGGAACCCCGCCGCCACAATCAGCACCGCCCGTTCCAGCCAGTTGGTGGGCCCGATCACCCAGCCTCCCACACCCGCCACCATCGCCACGATCCCGAGGCAAGCTGTGACGGTCGCAATCACGATATCGCTGGTCGCGCCGTACGCCAGCAACGTGATCCCGTCCTCCGTGTCGAGCGTGAACATGAATGGGACCACGAACGCCGGCAACGTGTATTTCCACGTCATCATCATTGTCTTGAACGGGTTGCCCCCGGTGATCGCCGAGGCCGCAAAAGGCGCCAGCGCGGTCGGCGGCGAGACTTCGGAGAGCACTGCGTAGTAAAAGATGAACATGTGGGCCGCAACTTCCGGCACACCGAGCGAAATCATCGCCGGCGCCGTAATCGCCGCCGCAATGATGTATGAGGCCGTCACC
>JACCUV010000149.1 GCA_013698495.1 Chloroflexia bacterium | reverse complement strand
TAGCTGGGTCGTCATGCTGACCGCAGGGGAAAATCCGGCCCCGCTGGATACGGCGAAGTACTCGACGACGAAGTCGGCGGATAGCTTGTATTCCCGCAAACATGGTACTCAAGCGTCCGCTGACGCGGACCGGCTTTGCCGGTATCCAGCGGGGCCGACTCTTCCTTCCTTCGGCAGGCTCAGGACAAGGGGGACGGTTGGGGAGAGTGTCCGTCAGGGTTTGACGCTTTGCGCAGAGCAACAAAATGGGAGGGCACACGGGCCCTCCCCTACGACGCGGATTCAATTCGTAGGGGCCGCCCTGTGTGGCGGCCCGTGTCGTGGCGCCGAACTACGGCGTCAGGAAGTCCTGGGCAATCCAGCCGGTTGTGCCGTCCTCAAGCTCGATTTGCCACCAGGTGAAGCCATCGGCCTCATCCGGTCCTCCGATGATCGTTACCGCTGTGCCGTTGTTCAACTGGGTGACCACATCGGACGATGTGGTCGCTTCCGAACGCAGATTCACGCCATCGGTGTTGACCGTCGCTTCGGTTTCCACGGCGAACGCGCCAACGTCGTCCAATGAGGTGTCTGATGCCGTGTCCGAACTCGAGCCGTCGGCGCCACGCACCGAGACGAGTCGACCGCGAATGATGTCACGGGAGAGGTACACATCGCCGTTGAATTCGCCGCCGCAGGTGACGAGCGTGAGCGCCGGATAGTCGGTGCGACCCACGATTTCCGGGGAGTTCAGCTCCTCGGGCGTGATCGACAGGATGTCGAGGCGCCGGACATACTCCACTGCGTACACGTAGGTGGCGCCGCCTGACCCGAACATTTCGATCTCCGCGCCTTCCTGGAGATCGGCGATCTCCCAGAACACCGCTTCCCCGACGGTGTAGTAGTCGACATGACCGGAACCGACGCAATTGCCGACTTCGCCCGCCCTGGCCGTTTGTTCATACCAGGCGACCACCCACGGCCCACTCGGATTGAGCATCTGACCATCGACAATTTGCTGAAGTTCGATCTCGGCGTCGACATTCGCGTCTGGAATGCGCACCGCAGTCGGAATCTGCCCCGGGTCCGACGCCGGGTTGAGACCGAGTGGCCCCGCCTGGAGATCAGTCGTGCCGCCGGTCTCGCCCCATTGCGGCAATTGCACGCCGCTGTTGGACCCGGCTCGCCCTGCCAACGCCAGGCTGGCCCCGAATCCGACCGTTGAGGAAATCAGCCACCTTCTCGTTCGTCGTGCCATTGTCTTCCCTATGCCTTTACTTTTTGCTGCTGCCTCGATGTCCGGCAGGGAGCTCATTCCGGATTGCGGTGAGATTGGGACCCATTTCCCGTGTTTGCCGAGCGTGCAATCAGAGCCGTTCCAGTTCGGCGGCGGAATGCCCTTAAAGATACTACGTCACCCACCGCCAAGAGGGATCACTTTCGTCGTCGAAAGCACGCCCGGATTCGATCGTGCCCGTTCATTTCGAGCTCAGCGTCGAATCGACCGAACTGATGGTCGCCAATTGCCGGTGCGCCTGGAGCCAACCACCCCACGCCAGCGGCACAACCAGGAATCCAAGGGCAACCGAGAGCAGCGATCCACTCAGGCTATCCCCATCGGAGGTTACCGGACCCGTTCCCGTGTCCGGCAGACCTTCGAGGGCGTTGCACTGGTAGAGCACGACATCCGTGTTGCCGCCACCTTCGACGATCACGCGGCTTTGGCTATCGACCCGGTCGGCGACCGCGCGGCACCAGTTGCCGGTGTTTTGCTCCAGGGTATAGAAGCCGTCAGGCAGGCCGCCGAACACGAACACCCCGTTCGCGTCGGGAGTCCCGTCGGCCGTCGCGCCACTGGCCGTATTGCCGATCGTGTATGACGTGCCGGTCGAGCCCGGTGCGCACTCGGCATCCCAATCGACGATTTCGGAGGCATCGGCCTCGCACAGGTATTCGCGAATCGTGATCGACCCGGTTGCCACCGCCGCCGGTTCGATCCGGTCTTCCACGGCGAACCAGCTACAGGCAATCGACTGCCCGTTGACGCCGACGAAGGTTGTGCCGCCGTTGGAAAGCGCCTTCTGGTACGGCGAACCATCGTCGATCGTGCAGAACACCGCCGCGCTGGTCAGGTTGGAGGGGAGCGATGGCGTCATCGTCAGGTCGCCAGGCAGCAACTCGAAGAAACGAACCGCGCCTTCGCCGGAAACACCGGTGAGCGCATTCAACGGCGCCGAGGCGGCGTCGCCCAACCTGAAGTTGACGTCGTTGACTGTGTCAGTGCATACCTCCTGGAAGGTTCCCAGCGACGCGCCGCCGTAGGTGCCCGAATCCGGGGAGGGGCAGGCGAAGAGCGTCACCAGGATTTCAGCCCGCGCCGGTTCTGGCGTCGGTGTCGGTCCCGAGCTGTCTTCCGGAATGAAGTACCAATCGCAAAGCACATGCTCGTTTTCGCCGAGCGTCAGCGAGGCCATTCCGCCTTCGATCGAGAACTCGGGTGTTTCGTTGCCGGGTTGCGTGCTGCAGAACAATCGAATGTCGCCGAAATCGCCGGGAGGACCCCCGACGAAGGTGTAGTCGCCGGGAGCGAGACTGGTGAACTGGACGACGCCCGGACCTGGATCCTGCGGTATTTCGGTGGTTCCGGTTTGCGTTCCGTCGGGACCAGTCAGTTCGTACTCGAAGTCCTCGAGGCCGTTGCCGTGGCAGTCGTCGAAAATCGTGTTTCCCGTGTAGTTCGCAGGGCACACCGCCAGGTGAATCTCCAGCGAACCACCGGTTTCCTCACCGCGTTCGCCGATCGGAACGATGAACCACTCGCACACGATCTGTTCGCGCTGGAGTTCGGCGAATGCGGTCACTCCCCGGTCATTCAGTTCCTTCTGATACCGGTTTCCACCGTCCGCCACGCAGAACACGTACTCATCGGCGGCCTGGAGCGGCACATCGCTGAACAGCGTGTATGCGCCGGGCGCAAGCCCGGTGTAAACGATCGGATTCTGCCCGTCGCTGACCCGAATATCGTCGTCGCCCGCGGCGTTGCCGAAGGTGAACGCCACATCGGCGACGCCCTGCGCGCAGTTCGCGCTCAGCGTCTCGTAGTCGACGCCCTGGGTGGAGGGGTCGAACCCTTGCGGGCAGACCGACGGGAAGAACGCGATTTCGGCGAGGTCAATTGCTTCCTCGGTCGGCGCCGCCGTCGGCTCAGCCGTTGGCTCTTCCGTCGGTTGATCGATCGGGATTTCGGTCGCCTGCGCGGCCTCGACCAGGTACCAGCTACAGGTTTGCGCGGTCGCTTCGGTGTTCGGGAACTGGGCGACGCCCTGACCGTCAAAAGCGACTCGTGCGGCGTCGCCGCCATCGACACTGCAGAAGAGGTGCTCATCCGAGCCGAGCGGCACGGCGGCGAAGAAGTCGACCTCTTCGCCCGCCGGGAAGGTGAAGCTCACCTGACCGTTGGCGTCGGTCGTCTCCACACCCTGCAGCTCGCCGGTATTGAGTTGGAAGTCGATGTTCGGGGCGACACTGCCGCAGGCCGACTGGAAGTCGCCGAATCCGGCGGCATCGGGATCGGCGACCGCATCGTTCGCGCATAGATAGGCGACCAGGTTGAGCGAGGAATCCTGGTCTGGCTCCTCGGTGGGAACCACCGTCGCAACCTCGGTCGGGACTGTCGTCGACTCCTCCGTCGGCGATGCGGTCGCTTCGTCCTGGGCGATCAGGAACCAACTGCACGTGCGGTCTTCGGCTGTGGCGTTGGCGAAGTCGAACACGCCGTCGGTGTCGATCGCGACTTCCTCGGCCTCACCGAGATCAGTGGAGCAAAAAAGCACCTCATTGGAGCCAAGCGGCACGCCCGAAAAGAACTCGATCGGCGAACCCGCGGGATAAGCGAACTCAGCTTGTCCATCCTGATCGGTGACTTCGGCGATTTCCGAAGTGTCTGCGTTGACGAGGGTGAAGTCCACCCCGGCGGCGACATCGGTGCAGGCAGCCTGGAAGTCGGCGAACTCGAGTCCACCATCGTCTTGCGGCGAACCCGCCTCGCAATTGAACGCGAAGAGGTCAATTGTGGACTCCGGGACTGGCTGCGTTTCGGTTGGGATGACGTAAAAGTCGCAGGCCACATTGGTCGCGTCTGGGACGGTCACCACCGTGCTCAGCGCATCGTCCGGGTTGGCCGGCAATGGTTGCCCGCCGCCTTCGATCCCGCAATAGACGTAGTAGCGCACGCCGGCTTCGGGCGAAAGCCCAACCGTGACGTTGTAATCGCCGACCGGCAGTTCGGTGAAATTCGAGCGGCCGGGGCCAGGACTTGAGACGGGCGCCGTGAACACCGTCTGATCGATCCCCAACGAGGGGTCGACCGAAGCGATCTGGACGCTCACATCCAGTATGCCGGCGTTGTGGCAGTCTCCGAACAGGTCGTTCGGATCGAACCCGTCCGGACAGCGCACGACGTCGACTTGAAGTGAGGATGTGCCCGTTGCCTGAAACTGACCGGCGAGATCGGCGGCGCCGGATTGCGGCGCGGCCAGGACATCGGCGGATGTGGTAGAGATCAGGCTGCCCAGCGCCATGAACAAGGCGAACAGCACTGCCAAATGCGAGGGCGTGCGCCATGGTCGAATACGTCCGGGGCTTCGTCGATTTCGTGACATCGTCCCAAAAAGTGTCATCTCGCCTTCCTTCTCATCGCCGCCGGAGACACCTGTGTCGCCGGCGGATTGTGTTCGCAATTGGCCCATGCCGCGTCGGTATGTGCTCATTTGCTGGAACGCGCGAATTGATCGAGGGGTTTCATGGTCGGCCCGTCCATCGCGATGCGTGCCTGCTGGCCGGAATCGCGGGATGCAACCAGCAGCTCAGGCGGGGACTGAGTTTCCAGTATACGTGTCGTGTCACGGCCATGGGCGATTTTCGGTCCAGGATGCAGCCGGAAGAATCCGCGTTCGTTCGCGGCACGACGCCATGCAGATTCCTTTCAGCAAATCTTCAGGAAAGAATCAGGGATGGTTCAGACAATCGCGCCATACTCGGAAGTGGTAAGACACACGGTTGCGGTTCCAAGCACCGCAAACAGCGTCTTCCCACTCTCTCCTCCCCCACCCCACCGGAGCGGGCCGCACCCAAGCAGTGGCCCGCTCGGTATTTAAGCCACCTTGTCACGGTTTCGGTACCGGCCACAGCATTCGCACGAAGAAGTCGAGGACGTGCTTTCGCACCGCCGAGATCGGCGCCTCCTCTGGGCCAATCATCGCCTCCCGCGAATGACCGATCCCCGGCAGCTCGAGCAGCGACGCCTCGACGCCGACCTTGGTCAACCCCTCGACCAGTTTGCGGGCCTGCCTGATCGGCACGAGATCGTCGTCACTCCCATGCACGATCAGCATCGGAGCCGCCTCGGCCGTGACCATCGCCACGGGGCTCGCCAGCGCCGCGCGATCGCGAATCACCGGGTCGTCGAGGTCCAGTCCGTCCAATAGCTCGGCAATCGCCGAGAGTCCGTCCTCGTGCACCGGCAATCCGGATTCCCGATACCAATCGACCAGGAAATCGGTCGGTGGCGACATCGGCGCCGCGGCCTGGACCTCGGACGACTCGTCCGCGCACCCGCCTTCGCCTTCCAGCGCCGGGAGCCCGGCCGAGACAGCCATCAGCGCCGCGAGGTGACCTCCCGCCGAGTGACCCCAGATGCCGATCCGTTCGGGATCGATTCCCCAGTGGTTCGCGTTGTGGCGCAGGAAACGGATTGCCGCCTTCACATCGTGAATCTGGGCCGGGAAGATCGCCTCGTCGCTCAGCCGGTAGCCGATCGAGGCGGTCACGAAGCCGCGACGCGCCAGCAACGGGTTCGGATTCGGTTCTCGGGATCCGCCGCGCCATCCTCCTCCGTGGACCCAGATCACGGCCGGGCGCGGCGGGGCCATCGGCACGTCTGGCCGCAGCACGTCGAGCAGCAGGTCCCGGCCGCTGCCCGTGCCATAAGGAATGTCGGTCTCCAGTGTCAACGAAGGCTTCATGCCCATGCGTTCCTCGATCGATCGCCGCGAATGCCATCCCACGTACAATATCCGGTTTGGACAGCTTTCGGGAGACTTGGCGATGATGCACCTGAGACGAAAGCGCAAGGCGTTCGCTTACATCACCCACGGGCGGCGGATTCTTCTTCTCTTTCACCCCGATCACCCGGGGGCAGGATTCCAGGTTCCCGCCGGGACGATGCGGCCTGGCGAGGCCGTCGAGGATTCCATCAGGCGCGAAGCAGCCGAGGAAACCGGCCTGACGAGTCTCGAATATGTCGGAGTGCTCGGCACGCAAAGTTTCGACATGCGACCATTCGGCCGAGACGAGCTTCACGACCGTTGGTTCGGGCTCCTGCGCTGCCACGAACATACACCCGAATCCTGGGAGCACTGGGAGACCGACCCGGACGATGCGCCCGGCGAGCGCGTCAGCTTCACCCTTCGCTGGGCAAACCTCGACGATCCGCTGCCCGAACTCATTGCCGGTCACGGCGCGTTGATCGCTACGCTGCGGACATCGATGACTTTCGATGACAATGAAACGCAACCATAGGTTGCCGTCAGCGAACCTTTTCGCGGGCGTGGTGATTGACTCTCTGCCGTACTGTTGATCAATGCCAGACAGTGTCGATCAAGTCACTCGCAGTCGAACGATGCGCCAGGTCAGATCGGTCAACACCAGGCCCGAAATGATCGTGCGCAGCGCGTTGCACGCGGCCGGGTACCGATTTCGGCTGCATCGCCGCGATCTCCCAGGAAACCCGGACCTCGTCTTCCCGCGGTATAAGGTCGCCGTATTCGTGCATGGCTGCTTCTGGCACTGGCATGGGTGCAAGCGAAGCCGCATGCCCGCCACCAACCGCGACTACTGGGAGTCGAAAATCGCCCGCAACGTCGAACGCGATCGGGAGACCATGACCCAACTCGCCGCGCTCGGCTGGGATGTCCATGTCATTTGGGAATGCGACCTTAAGACAGGCATAGATGAACTGACGGGAAATTTAGGATTGATGTCAACCTTCGGGCCAGATTGTCTTTCAACGCAACTTGAATCGACCAATTGATGCGGTCGAGACGCGTACACTTGTATCAGTGTCTTGCAGATGGCTCCTGGGAGGAAAAGAACATTTGTGCTACAATCTCTCGTGAGTAAACACTGTTGGTATCGCCGCCGATGAGGACCACATTCCTGATGCACAAGGAGCCAATAGACAAGCTTGTGTTTCTCGATTTCTTCGCCGGAGCAGGCCTGGTTGAGTTGGGCATGGGTCCGGAATGGCAATGCGCCTGGGCGAACGACATCGACCCGAAAAAAGCAGAGGTCTACGCCGCCAATTTCGATCCCGCTCTCTACCATCTGGGCGACGTCGCCAACATCAGCGCGAACCATTTGCCATCGGGAGCCGACATGGCCTGGGCCTCGTTCCCTTGCCAGGATTTGTCGCTGGCGGGATGGCGACGGGGCATGTCCGCCGAACGCAGCGGGACATTTTGGGCATTTTGGCGGATCATGCGCGATCTTCACGATTTGGACAGCATGCCCCCGATGCTCGTGCTTGAGAACGTCACCGGCTTGCTCTACGGTCCGGAGTTTGCTGGGTTGTGCGAGGCCCTCGCCGGACTCGGTCTCCGCTTTGGCGCGGTTGTGATCGACGCCAAACACTTCGTGCCGCAATCGAGACCGCGGGTGTTCCTTGTCGCCGTGGATGATCGGGTTGACACAGCGCCGTTTGAGAACGCTCAGCCCGAATCCTCCCCATGGTTGCCGAAATCTGTCTGGTCTGCCTATCTGGCTCTGCCACCAGCGTTGCGGGCGCGCTGGACCTGGTGGTCGCTACCGGTTCCCACCGAGACTGTGCCTGACGTTGGAACACGCATCGAATCAAGGCCAACGGCTGTCGAATGGCACGGTTCGGAACAAACCGCCCGGCTGCTGGAAATGATGACTGAGGTCAATCTCGCCCGGATCGAACAAGCCAGGAAGGATGGAGGCCGACAGGTGGGCCTCCTCTACAAACGCACGAGAAATGGCGCCCAGCGGGCCGAGATCCGATTTGACGGAGTAGCTGGTTGCCTGCGCACGCCATCGGGCGTATCGAGTCGTCAAACGGTCGTCGTTGTCGAGAATGGGACGGTCCGGTCTCGCCTGCTCACGCCACGCGAGGCCGCCCGATTGATGGGTGTGGAGGATTCGTTCGTACTTCCCTCGTCGTACAACCAGGCATACAAGGCGATGGGCGATGCCGTTGTCGTTCCCGCTGTGGGTTGGCTGTCAATCAACTTGTTGACGCCACTGGCACTGTCGCTGTGCCACCGCCCATACGCGCCGGTCGTCTATGACGTCTCGGACCGTCAGGCCCACCGCAGCATCTCGCAAGTCAGAGCCAGTCATTGGAACGACGCGCGCTTGGCGTTGGCTGCTTCTTCGGAATATCCTGGAGCCAACAACAGCGCGCCTTCATCGACGCGGTAGTGACGGCGGCGGGATGTCGTAGCCCAACTCCACGATCACCTCAGGCAACCGAGCCAACACCTGTTTCAACATCCGGCGGACCACGATGTTCGCCCACCACACGGTGACGAAGCCGAACGCTGAATCCGGTTCCGACCAGTAGACCTCGATCTCGACCTCGGTTGCGGCCCCCTCCGCGCGCAGCCGCCACGTGATCGCCAACCGCGAATCGTGGTCGTACCCGGTGATGATCTTGCTCGGGATCGGTTCGGAGATCCGGAATTCAAACGGGCGCAATCTCCCGCGCACAGTCATCCCGCACGACACCACCGTACCCTCGCCGATCCCGCCGGAGAGCACCGCATAGTCGTCGAAGATCCCGGCAATCAGACGCGGTTGGGCGCGCTCGAAATCGAGCAGGCAGGTATTGACCGCCTCGATCTGGAACGGTATCGACCTGTACACATCGACGCGGATTTCGGACATCGATCGGCCCTACGATTCCCGTGGCGGCGTTTAGCGTGCAGCGTACCGCACAATTGATGGGGAATTGGCGAGTTCGGGACGCAGTCAGGCGATCGCGTCCGGGACCGGCGAGGCCCTTTCCCCACCCGATCCCGCCGCACCGCTCCGAATCCGCACCCAGTGCAAGCTCACCGCCACAACCAGCAACCCCGCTCCAATCAGGTCCTGATACGTTCCGGTGTAGAACAGGAACCCCGCCGCTACAATCAGCACCGCCCGTTCCAGCCAGTTGGCGGGCCTGATCACCCAGCCTCCCACACCCGCTACCATCGCCACGATCCCGAGGCAAGCTGTGACGGTCGCAATCACGATATCGCTGGTCGCGCCGTACGCCAGCAACGTGATCCCGTCCTCCGTGTCGAGCGTGAACATAAATGGGACGACGAACGCCGGCAACGTGTATTTCCACGTCATCATCATTGTCTTGAACGGGTTGCCCCCGGTGATCGCCGAGGCCGCAAAAGGCGCCAGCGCGGGCGGCGGCGAGACTTCGGAGAGCACTGCGTAGTAAAAGATGAACATGTGGGCCGCAACTTCCGGCACACCGAGCGAAATCATCGCCGGCGCCGTAATCGCCGCCGCAATGATGTATGAGGCCGTCACC
>JACCUV010000124.1 GCA_013698495.1 Chloroflexia bacterium | reverse complement strand
GCCCTCATCGTCGCCAACAACCCGTTCTCTGAGCACGCCGCCAACCACAAGACGCTGCACGTCAGCTTCCTCAGCGAGAAACCGGCGGCGGACCTGGTCGATGCGTTGTCAAGCATGGATCGAGGCGAAGACGAGTACCGCGTGTTCGGCAAAAATGTCTACCTCCACTATCCCAACGGCATCTCCGGCGCGGTGTTTATGGTCAACGGTCTCGACAAAGCGCTCAAGGTCGTCTCGACCAGTCGCAACTGGCGCACGGTCGTCGCGCTGGCCGAAATGGCGGCGGAGTAAGGCGACGTTTCAGGCGCTGACCCCCTTGTGCGGATTCTCGCAGCGGATACAATCGGCCCCGAGTCTATCGCCACGCTCATCGCGCGATGCGGCGGGTCAGGCGGTGTTTCGGGCACGGACCCCGGCGCACAGCACACAACCAGAAACGAGGAGTTTTGTGAGTTCACCGTTACGAGTAGGCATCCTGGGAGCGGGCGGAATCGCCAACGTCCACGCGCGGGGTTGGAACGCGTATCCGGAAAGAACGACGATCGCCGCCTTTTCCGATGTCGCGACCGACCGCGCCCAGACGATGAGCCATCTTCACACCGCCGGTTCGGCCAAAGTCTACGACTCGATTGACGCCGTGGTTGGCGATGCTGAGATCGACGTTATCGACATTTGCCTACCCCATCACTTGCACACCGATGCCGTAATCAAGGCCGCCAAAGCCGGCAAGGCGATTCTCTGCGAGAAGCCGCTTTGCACCACGCTTGGCGATGGCATCCTGATCCGGGACACGTTAAATGAAACAGGCGCGGTCTTCATGGGCGCCCACAACAACCTGTTCACGCCGGCCCTGCTCGAGGCGCGCCGCCTGATTGAGAGCGGCATTATCGGCACGCCCTTCATGTACCGCTCGATCGAGACCTTCCAATCGCGATCTTTCGATCCGTGGACGTCCGGCAGCGCCGCGGCGGGCGGCGGCCAGAAAGGCTGGCGCGCGAACCTGACCCAGGCGGGCGGCGGAGAACTGCTCGACACCGGCTACCACGGCACGTATCGGTTGCTTTCGATGGCGGCCGGCGATCGCCCGGTCGAGGTCACCGGGTTCCTCAGCCGGTTCCTGCTTTCGCACTTGCCAACGGAGGACACTGGTCATGTGATCGTGCGCTTCGAATCGGGCGCGGTAGGCCAGATCATCACCAGTTGGGCGTTCGACGTGGTCGAGGGCCGCCAGTTCGAAGTCGAGGCCGAATTCGGGGCGCTGGCCGGCAGCCAGACATACCTCAAGCATCAGTTGTACAAGTGGCCCCAGGCGGCCGAAATGACGTTTCCGGTTCCTGCGACGTTCACGCTCGAAATCGGTCACTTCATCGAGATGGTCCAGAACGGCGCGCCGAACCCTGCACCGATCGACGACACGATCCGAACCCTGCAGGTGATCAAGGCGGCGTATCTCTCTGCCCAGATCGGGGCCACGGTGTCGCTGCCCGAGGATCCGACGGGCACGCCCGTCGCCCGGACCGCGGCGTTCAACACGCCGTTCAGCGTCGAGGTGCCAGACGAAGTCCTGCTGTAAGGCGGAAGAGGTTTTGGAGGATCGGAACTGGATCGACCGACGTAGACACGTTCCGGGATCACGTTTTGTCGATCCAGTGGTCCGCCCGATCCGACCCCAGGAATTAACGTGCAACTGGAAGTCAAAGGAATCCCCATGTATTCATCGCTCATGACCGGCGCGATCGGGATCAAGGGTCTCGATCTGGAAGCATCGATCGACCTCGCCGCCCGAACCGGATTCGACGGTCTCTGGTTCGACATCAACGAGGTCAAATCACTGGCCGATCGTCACGGCGTCGACCACGTCAAGAACCTGTTCTCCAGCAAAGACGTTCGGCCAGGAGGATGGGGCGCCGGAGCGCGCTGGCAGGACGACGCCAACCGCGATGCCGATCTCGAAGCGCTCAAGCCGCTCGCCGAACTCGGTGCCGCCCTCGGCAATCCGTTCACCACGACCGGGATCATGCCCGCGAACGACGAGCGGGAATTCGACGACCAGTACGCATTCATCGTCGAGCGACTGCGGCCCTACGCGGAGGCGCTGAAGGCGTCCGGAGTCAGCCTCGGAATCGAGTTCATTGCCCCAAAAACGCTCCGCGACAAGTTCAAATACGAGTTCATCTACAGCATGCCGCGGATGCTGAACCTCGCCGCCGATGTCGGGACCGGCAACATCGGGGTGTTGTTTGACGTTTGGCATCACTACACCGCCCACGGCACGATCGAGGAAATGGACCTCCTCAACCCAGGCAACGTGTTTGTCGTCCACGTCAACGACGCGCCGGTCGGGCTCGAAATCGACGAGCAGCAGGACCTGGTGCGCACCTTGCCAATGGAAACCGGCGTGATTCCGGTTCCAGAGATGATCGCGAAGCTGGAGGCGATCGGTTTTGCCGGTCCGGTGGTCGCCGAACCGTTCAGTGCCCGCATCAACGAGCTGGCGGCCGTCAATCCCGTCGCCGCCGCGACCGAAACCAGCGCCTCGATCAGGAAGCTGTTCACCGCCGCCGGCATTTGAATGCGGGCCGCCGACCGTATGTCGTACAGGCGGACCCCGGTCGCAAACGGCAAATGACCAATAGCTGAGCAAGGTCGTCCGCCCAGCGTTCGTTCCAAAAAGGGCGGACCACAGGATCGACAAGATCCAGTTTTGGAAACTGTCTACTCCGGTCGATCCAGATCCGCCCGTGCGCGGGCACATGCGCATTGGAGTGACTTCGTCGACGTCAACGCGCTGGCCCCCATGGACTCCCTTGCAATTGTGCTGGATCGTAGCGCGGAGTAGAATGAATGCGTCGTCCTGAATCGGATATGCGTGCGATTGTGTACCCCTGCGGTAAGCGACACGTTAATTGTCTGTTGGCATTGCCGAATGGCGGCGCCGGCGCAACACAAGGAGTTGAATCGACATGTCGAGTTCACTGACGCGTAGCCGATCTTCACGTCGTTCCGTCGTCAAGGGAGGTGCGGCGCTGGGAGGTCTCGGTCTCCTCAGTGCCCGTGGTTCCGCCTTCGCGCAGGACGCCTCGCCGTCGGCCTCGCCGGCCGGTGAGGCTCCGGTTTCCGTCGTTGCCGAACGTGCTTCCGGTGAAGTGCGAATGGCCGGATCGGGTGACGCGATCGGTCAGGAAATCACGGCGGCCCAGCTCGCGGGGTTCGCCGCCAAGTACCCGAATATCACGGTCACCTACGAAAACATTCCTGCCGAGTATCTCGTCCAGATCCAGACGGCGATCGCGGCTGGCAACGCGGCGGATGTCTTCTTCGTCCAGAACGAGTTCGCCCAGGATTTCATGTCCCGCGACGTCTTGCTCCCGATCGACGATTACATGGCCGAAGATGGCATCACCGCGGACATGTACTACACGCCGCTGGTGAATGCCTATACGTGGCAGGGCGCACTGTACGGGTTGCCGAAGGACTGGTCCCCGATCGGCGCCGTCTACGATCCGGCCGCCTTCGAGAGCGCCGGCATTGAGATGCCCACGACCTGGGACGAACTGCGCACCGCGCTCCAGGCGCTCAAGGACGCTACCGGGCAAACCGCGCTGGCGCTCGATCCCAATTTCGACCGGTTCGTGATCTTCATGTACCAGGCCGGTGGCAATACCACCAACGAGGACGTCACGGAAATCACCCTCGGCTCGCCTGAAGTCACACAGGCGCTCGAGTACTTCTACGGGTTGTATACCGACGGTCTGTCCGCGACATCGGTCGATATCGGCGCCGGTTGGCCCGGCGATGCCTTTGTCCAGGGCTTGACCTCGATGGTCTTCGAAGGCAACTGGATGTTCCCGACTCTCAACGACCAGGCTCCAGACAAGGAATTCGCCGTCGCCGAGCTTCCATCCGGCCCAGCCGGACCGGGCACTCCCGCCTTCACCCAGGCGTATTCGATCTTCTCCGGTAGCCAGAATCCCGACGCGGCCTGGGTGCTCACCAACTACCTGACGAGCGTCGATGGCGTACGCGAGATGATGCCGTATGGTCTGGCGCTTCCTGCCCTGCCCGCGCTTGAAGGCGAGTTTCTGGAGTTGTTCCCGGAGCGGGCGCCGTACCTGGCGGCGGGTGAGTACGCTACAAGTGTGCAGTATGGTCCAGGCGGTCAGACGTTCGCGACCGACGCCAACGCCGTGTTGCAATCGCTCTTCGCCGGCCAAATCGACGTGACCGAGGCGCAAGCCCAGCTCGTCACGGCCGCGGAGAACAACATCACGCTCAACTAGCGAGG
The DNA here is from genome assembly GCA_013698495.1 of Chloroflexia bacterium. Lineage (GTDB taxonomy): Bacteria > Chloroflexota > Chloroflexia > Thermomicrobiales > UBA6265 > JACCYX01. The sequence continues at coordinate 1,566 of JACCUV010000124.1, read as the reverse complement.
ACGGTGCGGCGTCCTCCGTATTTTGTGCGCCAGCAAACCGACCGTCATTCCGAGCTTGCGAGGAATCCCGGCCCCGCTGGATACCGAAGCGGTATTCGAACCGTACCGGCTGCTCCGTATCCAGGGGGGCCGGGATTCTTCCTTCGTCAGGATGACGACCTGGGAGAAGTCAAGACCGGGGTGACAGTCACCTGGTCCGGTTCCAAGACATAGGCCCCACACTCGGGCAGTTGAATCGCGTCAAAGACAGGGGTTGAGCGTGGCTGTATTCCCCACTCGCAAGCGTCGCGGTCCAATTGAGGCGGAAGATGCCCTTGCGGGATGGGTGTTCATCGCGCCCGCGCTGATCGTGCTCACGGTCTTCGTTTTTTGGCCGATCGCACAGGTCTTCTGGGTGAGTTTCCATGAGTGGAGCCTGATCGAGCCTGGGCGACCGTTCCGGGGTCTGGCCAACTACCGCGACCTCTTCAGCGACCCGGATTTCGAGATCGCGTTGCGCAACACGATCTGGTTCGCGCTCGGTGTCGTTCCGGTCCAGACGTTCCTGGGCGTGCTCCTCGCTGTCCTCGCCAACCGGGCGATTCCAGGCAAGGCATTCTTCAGGACCGCATTCTACTTTCCTTCGATCAGTTCCTCCGTTGTCATTTCCGTGATTTTCATCTGGATGTACCAGCAGAACGGGTTGATCAACTTCGGGTTGCGGGCAATCGGGTTTGGCACGCCTCAACCGCCTTGGCTAAGCAATCCCAAGGGCGTCATCGAAATGCTGTTGAATGCCGTGGGGATCGACAACGTCACCCCCTGGCTGGCGGGTCCCAGCGTAGCTCTTGCCTCGATCATGATGATGAACATCTGGACGACGATGGGCTCGATGATGGTTATCTTCCTGGCCGGGCTCCAGGGTATCTCCGGAGATCTCTATGAGGCGGCCTCGATCGACGGCGCCAACAAGCGCCAACAATTCTTCCAGATCACAATCCCGATGCTGCGCCCGGTGATCTTCTTTGTCACAACACTCGGCTTCATCGGCACCTTCCAGGTTTTCGACCAGATCTTCGTAATGACGCCGGGAGGTTCACCGGTCAAAACGACGTTGACGCTTGGATACCTCGTCTACGAAGAGGGATTCCGTGGGTTCGCGATGGGCATGGCCTGCGCGATCGCCGTCGTCCTGTTCCTGATTATCCTCTCGATCTACCTCATTCAACGCCGATTCATCAAGGAATCTGGCCTCGACTAGGAGATCGTCAAGGAGTTGCATCGTGGTTGGGAGCATGAAACCTGGCAAAAACCGAGAGACCGGACAAGTGGGCGGCGCCCAAAATCCGGGGGAACGCGCGGTCCAGATCATCGCTGTCGTTGTCCTGGTGTCTGTCGCGCTGGCGATGTTCATACCTTTCGCCTTCAGCATCGCGACATCGTTGAAGACGAGCCCGGAAGCAGCCCAGCTCTCCTTTGGCAACATGTTTTGGCCGCAAGACCCGACCGACGCTGCCTACCAAACGGCATTCGATTCCAACATCGCGCGCTGGTTTTTCAACTCGGTGCTCGTGGCCCTGATCTGGA